>CAZWVA010000007.1:45786-59450 GCA_964636885.1 uncultured Spirochaetia bacterium | reverse complement strand
CCCTCTTATTGTAGTAGGTACCTATGGTTTGACGATCCTCTCTACCGGACTCAGCACTATGGCCGATAAGCACGTTGAGGATGAGGTGTTTACAATAGCCAGACTAATGGATAGTTTTTTAACCACAGTTCAACATGGCCTTTCACATTTAAGTAGGAATATCCAATACTCAGTAGAGATACCTAGTACAAGAGAAGGAAAAGCGAAATGGACGAACCAATTAAGGTCTTCCTTCTACTCATTTCTAATCCAATACGAGGGATACAGGCGGATAAGCTACTTTGATGAGACGGGTTCAGAGAAGATACGGGCAGAGATAAGGGATGGAAAGATAGAATTTGCCTTCCCAGAGTCCCTTAGATCCTTGAGTGAGACCCTTTCCCAGGACTCCAAAAGGTTAAATCCAGGCGAGACATACATCTGTTGCACAAGGCTAAAGGAGAAACCTATTGTCCGGTTTAGCACCCCTATACTCGATAAGAACGGGTTAAAGAAAGGGATCCTGGTTGCCGATTTTTTAATGGCTGACTTTTATCGTTTTGCAGGAAAGACACATCCTCCTTCAAAGGGTTTAACGATTTTGATCAATAATCAAGGTGATTACCTTTACCATCCGCTGAAAGCAGGAGGAAGGCTATCCGACGATTATCCCACTAGGGTCGTTTCAGGGATACTCTCTAATCCAGAAGGCGGTATGGAGGAAACCGACGAAGAGATTATTGGGTACACTCCTATCACAAACAAAATCGGGAAAGAAGGGGAACGCTGGATAGTCGTTTATGTGCTTCCCAAGGACGACGTCCTTTCTCCACTAAAAGGATTAAGAACCTTCTTTCTAGAGGTAATAGGTTTAACGTTTATAGGGGTCTTCATAATAGGTTTTTTTGCCACAAGGCATTTCACTAAACCGATAGAAGAGCTACGAAATGGGGTATCGAGCATCGCTCATGGGAATCTTAACCATAGATTAGACATTCAGACAAACGATGAAATTGAGCTTTTGGCCAACGACTTTAATCATATGGCTCAGGCGATCTCAGAGCTTGAGGAAAGACTAAAGGTATACGCTTCGGGTCTGGAAAGAATAGTAGAAGAGCGAACAAAGGAGATCGAAAGGGAAAAGCAGAAGCTAGATAACATAGTCAGGGGGATAGGAACCGCCCTAGCTCTGATTGACAGGGAGATGAGAATCCTTTGGCACAACGATATATTTGAGGAATGGTTTGGGAAAATCGATACGTCTCAGGGAATAAAGTGCTACGAGACGTGTATACGACTTGATTCTCCCTGCTCCGAATGCCCTGGTGTTAAGACGTTCCATAGCGGAGGCATCGAACAGATGGAACAGGTAATAACTACGCGCACGGGTGAGAAGAGGTTTTTTCAATACATAACCGGTCCTATCAGGGATAACGGTAATGTCGCACAGGTACTGATAATGATACAAGACATTACGGAAAAAAAACGACTCGAAGCCCAAATCATACACCGAGAAAAGATGGCCGCTTTTGGACTGCTGGCCGCTGGAATAGCACATGAAATAGGAAATCCCCTCACCTCGCTTTCCTCCCTCGTGCAGTATGCGCAGCGGAAAAGCCATAGTGAACCTACACAAGAGATGCTTTCTGTAATGCGCTCTCAAATCGATCGTATCGCAAATATCGTCAGGGAGATGGTTGACTTTGCCCATCCCCCAACATATGAGAGATGCCCTACCCAAGTAAACGATGTCATTCAGTCGGCTATTGGAATCGCAAAATACGACCCTCGTGGTAAGGAAGTATATGTGAAAGCGTTTTTAGATCCGGAGATTCCACCTATCGTCCTTGTGCCAGATCAATTACTCCAGGTTTGTCTAAATATCATCCTAAATGCCTTTGACGCAATGGGATCAGGAGGGGAATTGATCATTACTTCTAAACAGGTGGAGAAAAGAATAGAGATCTCTTTTAGAGATAATGGACCCGGAATGAGCGAGGAGATTATGGAGCACGTGTTTGAACCTTTTTTCACCACCAAAGAAGCGGGGAAGGGAACCGGATTGGGATTATCCGTAAGCTATGGAATCATTAAGAATTTTGGAGGAGAAATACTCATAAAAAGCCGACTAGGGGAAGGAACGACCTTCACGGTTGTCCTTCCCATCGGAGGGTATAGAGATGGAGGGACACATACTAATAGCCGATGACGAAAAGGCATTCCGAGATACCCTGGCAAAGGTGCTTATGGAGGAGGGGTATGAAGTGGTGTGTGCACCGAATGGGGAAGTGGCTCTCCAAGAGATCTCTAAACAGGAGTTCGACTTGGCTTTTTGTGATATCCGTATGCCTGGCATTAATGGGTTAAGGCTCCTTGAGGAAATTCGGAAAGTCAGCCCTAACACCTCGGTTATCATTATCACCGCCTATGGCTCAATCGAGTCTGCCGTACAGGCCCTAAAAAAAGGGGCCTACGATTATATCGTTAAACCACTTATCTTCGACGAGGTCCTATTAAAAGTGAGGAATATCACTAACTTTCAAAAACTCTCTAGGGACTATAAGAGGTTAAGAGCTGAGGTCGAGGAGAGATACGATTTTCATAACATAGTTGGTATAAGCCCTAGGATTTGTGAAATACTCAAGTTGGTAAAAAAAGCCGCTCCTACCAAAAGCACGGTACTTATTACCGGAGAAAGTGGAACTGGCAAAGAGTTAGTTGCCCGTGCTATTCACCAGAATAGCCCTCGAAGGGCGGAGAAATTCGTTCCCATAAATTGTGCCGCCATTCCAGAAAACCTTCTTGAAAGTGAACTATTCGGGCATGTTAAAGGTGCCTTTACAGGAGCAATAAGCAGCAAAGAAGGGCTATTTAAAATCGCCGATGGGGGAACCCTGTTCTTAGACGAGGTAGGAGAACTTCCCTTGAACCTCCAAGTAAAATTGCTCCGGGTGATCGAAGACGGTGAAGTCCTGCCAGTCGGGGGAATAAAACCCGTAAAAACGGATATACGCTTTATTGCCGCTACCAGCCGCAATCTTCCTAAAGAGATCGAGAAAGGCAATTTTCGGGAGGAACTGTACTACCGTTTGAACGTGATTGAGATAACCATGCCGCCTCTTAGGGAACGAAAAGAGGATATACCACCACTTGTTAACCACTTTATAAATAGACTAAGCATGGAGCTAAGAAAAAATGTAAGCGGGGTTGACCCTAAAGCCATGCAGATCCTTCTTGGCTACTCATGGAAGGGAAACGTCAGGGAATTACAGAATGTAATTGAGCGGGCGGTGATTCTGTGTGAAGGAGATATAATCATGCCTTCTGATCTTCCCTCTCTATTATCCGACGATAAAAAATCCGAAGAGGATAACCTGAAAGAAATACTCCGGGAATACGAAAGGGAGCACATTATCAAAATCTTAGAAAAAACGGGGCGAGATAAAAGGGAAGCGGCAAGACTCCTCGGTTTAAGCCTCTCCTCCCTATACCGTAAGATCGAGGAACTCTCCATACCGTAGGATTCGGTTTTTTTCTGTCTCCTGTTTTTAAATAGAGATATTCACCATTTTAGCACATCAAAATTCCAGTTGTATCCTTGAAAACAGCTCGTAAATGTCTCTATCAAGCCTCTGCTCCTCTGCTATAAGCGATTCAAAGAAACCCCCTAATCTGGCATAAGCAAAACCTATCTGAACTCGAAGGGGTTTCACAATAGGAAACGTAAACATCCCGCCTAGTTCCGTACCCATGTATCTAGCCCCAGCCCTCCTCTTAGCAGACCAAAAGGTACCGCCTTCTAGTTCTAATCCAACCGATCTGTGTAGGGGTATACTCAACTTGGCCTGTGCGGTAATAAGGCCTGCCCCACTACCCAATCTCGTATTCCCAATATCGAGTCCAAAGTCGTTTACATCTGATGGTCCATTTGCCGTAAAGATATGCGTGTATGCCCAATACCCCTGTGTGCCTACAAGACCCTGAATCGTGTTAAAGCGATTGTCCATTTCCCCTTCTTTGTCTCCCGAAGTAAAGACGAAAAGACCGCTTAGAAGGAGCGGGCCATAGGGGAGATCAATAATGGGTACTATACCCTCACCTTTAAACGCAACTCCTTTGTGTGAACCCTCAGGTATTGTGAGACCCGATGGGAGAGAGGTTACTCCGTCAAACTCTCCAACGTTTAAGACGACAAAACCGTTTAAGCGCGCTAAACCTATTTCTCCTCTTCCGCTGATTCCAATCCAAGCCTCCTGAAAATCCCCTACGGAGGGCTCATCAATGTCGTTTCTGAGGTAATAGATATGAAGACCTAACCTCGTAGCATCTTTAAAAAGAGGCATAGTGAAGTCACCAAGAATAAGATGAGCGTCTTCTCCCAGTTCATTAATTATATTGAATCCGAGTCCTTCAATAAGTCTCAAATAACTTAGCCTATAAGTGAAGTCACTGATTTTCCCTGTAAGAGCCACTCCTCCGACATTGAAATCCCAATCCGCGCTGAACTGTGTGTCTCCTAAGTAATCCGAAGACGGAATGATCCCTGCTACGAATGTAGCTTCTTTAATCGGAGAAGCATAGAAATAAGCGTAACGGAGACCTCGATCGTCTAGCCTGTTAAAGGCGATATTGTCAAAATCAATTCCTACCCTTGGATCGCTAATATCAGGGCCTACACCTAAGCCGCTTCTAAACTCAAGCTGGGCATAACCGCCTACGTTCTCAAACGGTCTTATATCAATGCCAATACGCGCTCTTTGACGCAGGAAATCGTAGCTTTTGGTGTCTCCAAAATCGGTGTTTGCCGGACCGGGGATATTGCTTGCATTATACATGAGGCGGTACTGGAGCCAAAGACCCACACGGAGCCTATCAAGCGAAATCGCCCTTTCGGGGAGGTTTTCGTTAAGACCCAGGCCTTCAAAATACAGGTGTTCACCAGATGGAGCTTTGGGTGAAGTTTGGTCAGGCGGCTTGTAACTCGTTTCAACCTCCTTCTTTTCCTCGACTGGCTTTCCCTTCAATTCCCTTAATTCCTGAGTGAGTTGATTCAATCTTTCTTTTAACTCACCCATCTCTTTTTTTTCTTCCGTGCTGTTTTCTATTATCTTCTGAACGTCTTCTGTCAGCCTCTCAAGTTTTTTCTCAAATTCTTTGATTTTAGCTTTCTCAGATGCTTCTTCCTCTTTAACCTCTTCAGTAGAAGCCGAAGGTAAACCGATATAAAAAAAGATTCCTAAAAAGAGGGCAAGAATACTTAACTTAGGGAAATACTCTCTCATTTATCTTTCCTCCTGTTACTTTTTTACTTTAGGCTCGGTGAATCTCTTTACAAGAGTTTTAGTTATAGACAGAAAAGCGGGGCATAGTTATAATCTCCTCGGGAGGTAAGGAGCCCAAACGACTTAAAGCTGTTTGGGTTCTTATCTTTACTCTATACCCCGCGTTCTCAATCATTCCTTTAAGATTGTGCGCTGCTACTTCATCGATACCCTCTACGCTCCGACTTTAACAGTCATGCTCTTACCAGTTTTACCCTCGTGTCATAAAAAGAGACACTACCGCCAGTTAAATCCTCAAGAGGTGTATTCTTTAGTACAGGATCGAGTCGCATGACGGCGTTTGCGTGAATTCCCTTGTCACGACGCTTGTCCCGTTTTACGACTTTTCCATCGACCGTTATGTCTCGTGCTCCGTAGGCAAAGTGACCGAAACCAAGACTAAAGGCCACAACTCCGGGACGGATTCCCTGAACAGCCTTAAGCTTGCCAATTATGGGTTTTTTATCTCCATTCGTAAGGTTCCATACTCCATCTGAGTTCGTTTTGGAGACGATCTTTACTTCGTCTCCGTCTTTAAATCCTAATCTCTCAGCATCTCGTTTGTTTATTAGAATCGAATTTTCAGGTTGGATTGAAAGCAGCCAGTAGTTAGATACCGTTCTTGACTTTGTGTGCTGAATCGCTCTATAAGTGATCAGGCTAAGGTCAAATCCCTCTCCTCCGTCTTCAATTAGATTTCCAAGAGAATCAGCAGGAGCCGGGATGTAAGATGCGATGCCTTTAAATGGTTTTCCCGTCATCGAGTTTTTGGTTTTTGCAACCTTCTCAAGATACATATTAACCAGTGTTCCATACTTGTTCTTTACCTGTTCTCCGTCCCATGCATCCTCGTAATTCTGGAATCTTCCACCACGGTTAAGCACATATATGACCTTTTTAAAGTTCTCGCTTCCTACCGAGCTCTCCCATCTTTCGGGATTAAACACCTCTTTAGGTAAGTGCCTCCTAGACTCCATAAAGAGTTTTACTTCCTTCTCGTCAGCATCTGGAACCGGTTTACCCTCCATAGCAACGTTTGCCACCATCTTTAGATAAAGATGGTCGGGATGCATAAGGGGCTTTCCTTCGCCAAATCCAGTAGGGCCAAAACCAGGAAGACCGAGTTTTTCCGCTACACCGAGAATAAATGCTTCAAGCGATATGGGCATCTCTTCGCCGAAAACCTTTACCATCTCAGGAATAGGAGGAATAACAGGCTGACGTATCGGCTGGGCCTTATAAGGGATACTCGGATGAGAACCATGGAATTCCCATCTTTCAAGATAGGTTGTATCGGGGAATATGTAGTCGGCAAACATTGAGGTCTCACCGACTGTAATATCTATCTGAACAAAAAGAGGAAGCTTGTTTGGATCGGAGAGTATCTCAATCAAGGGTTCGCTTCCAGGAAGAGAATATACTGGAGTGCCCATATAGAGAATAAGGGCTTTAACAGGGTATGGATATGCATCCCCAATGGAAGGAATGATTTCCTGATAGACGTCACTTGCAAGAGGGAACCAAGGACGCTTTGCAGGATACCCTTCAAACAAGGTTGTATCCTCGTAGTTCATTCCGTGTCTTATAATGGAAATCCCGAACGGAGTTGTTTTTCCAGGATGCATTTTTTTTATATTAAACGGCTGTCCTTCTTTCTCTCCTGAAGGGTTATACTCCGATTTTTTTATGAATCCACCTTTATAATCGTAATTTCCGATTAGAAGATTTAATGTAAACCAAGCCAAATTATTGTAAAACCCGTTTGTGTGCTGAGAGGCTCCCCTATGAACATCTGCAACAGCTCGCTTTCCGTGGTTTGTGAATTCATATGCAAGCTCTATAATATCTTCTGGTTTCACACCGCAGATTCCTGCCCACTCTTCTATCGTTTTTTTCGAAGCCTCTTCATGGAGCAACTGCATCCCGCTCTTTACTCTAAAGCCGTTTATCTCGGTATCAATAAAGAGGTCCCCTTCAACAGGCGTTTTCTCGTCATAGGGGTCAACAGGAACTAATTCCCCATCTTTTAAAACTACAAACCTTTCATATTCGTATTTTACTTCTTCATCCTTAACCACCTGAACCCTCTCTTCTTTTGGAAATCCAACCTCATGAGCGCGAAGAAACGCACCGGGCTTGCCGTCTTCAATCTTTACGAGCCATACAGCGTTTGTCCATGTAGGTTCATTGTCTTCCTTGGCTGCTGCTTTATTCGCATTCATGAGGTACTTTAAATCAAATCTCTTGTTCTCTATAATCCACCTTATCATACCGAGGGCAAAAGCCCCTTCTGTTCCAGGTTTTGCAGGAATCCACTTCCATGCCTTACCCGCTGTTTTTGAAAGTCTTGGGTCGATTACTGCGTATTTAAGCCTTCCCGAAACAATTCCATCCGTTATACGAGTCGTTCTGAAAGGAGGTCCGTAGTTTGCCTCAAAAGGAGAGGCGCCTACAAAAATCACAAACTCTGGGTGTTCAAGCTCACCCTGCCAGTAAAACTTACTTCCTCCTGTCCATTTAACCTTTTTCTCTTTCTCATCAAGCTTCCACTCCTTGCTCATAGCATATCCTGTAAAATAGAGAGAACCCTGGCAGACCGTTGTGTGTCCATGGGCGTTTGTGGAGCCAAAGGCATCGAGTGTGAATCTCTTAATTAGGTCTCCCCTTCCATCTTTAAGTCTTCCCCACATAAAGACCATCTGATTGTTTACGGGTCCAAGGTCAGGATGATCTGGGTCTATCATCTTATCCAAGTAATCCTTAAAATCCGATTTAAACTTTTCGACAAGCTCCTTTTTCTTTGTTTTATCCTTCTCGTGTAGTATTTCACTTACGGCTTTATCCATCTTTTTCGCAACTTCAGGGTCTCTCAGTGCCCAGAGGTCTTTTAAACCTGTAACATAGCGGTTCTCCTCTCCTTTTACATTCTTAAATAGATATCCACCGTTTACAATCTCATCTATTGCCTGGTCAAAAGGAATGGTAACCCATTTATTCTCTCCACGCTTTCCTGCCCGTTTTAGAACCTTGCGGATTCTGTAAGGGTCGTAAGCAGTCTGAAGCCCTGCCTGGCCCTTAGGGCAAAGAGCACCATCAACAGTTGCCATGTCATATGGTGATGTTTCGTAGGGCAGATGTGGATATAAGGTCCAGGGACTAAGCGGATTTCCATCGATCTTTACCGCAACACCGTTTAAAACCTTTGTTTTTATACCGCATCCGGTGTTACACTGCAGGCAGACCGAGTAGAGGATGTTTTCGGCTTTAGCGAGTTCATACTCTTCACCCGGAAGGAGTTCTCCTGCCTCAGCCCTTTTCAGCATATCCAGTGCCCACCCGATTCTTTCCGCAAACAGCGCGCTTCCACCTAGAAAAGCCGAAGTCTTCAGGAAATCGCGGCGTGTAGATTTCAATTCATTAACTCTGTCACCGATTTTTTCGAATAGTCCTTTTTCTTTCTCCTCCATGTTCATACCTCCTTTGTTTCGGTTATAGGCAGAAGCCTGTAGCCAATATAGAACAGGGCAAATCCAAGGGTGACTATGAAAAGTGTTACCTGCCATTCAAAAAGACTGGGTACATATTCAAACCTAAGTCTGGGATCGGTAAAAGAATGTTCGAGCCCTTTGAGTTGTGGTTCAATAGTTCCCGGGACAACTATATTTAATCTCACGGCCATAAAGGTAAAGGCAATGAGAACCCCGGCGATTCCAACTTTAATCGGGTCCTTGTTCCATCCAACTAGAATAACTATAGGGATTAGGCTCCCTAAAAGAATATGAAGCACCCAGAAAACCCACCAGAAATCTCCAAAAAGAACCTTTTTTAAAAGGTCATATTCTGGTCCTACTCCATACCACATCGGAATCGAATACTCAGCCCATTCGAGAAGAAGGTCTAGAAGCAAAAGCACCAGAACTATCCTTCCGAGAAAACTTACCGTATCCCTCCATTCCTTATCCTTTGAGGGCCAGAAGAAAGCCACGGCTGCGGTCATGAGTGCACCGCCCGACACTAAAGCCCCGGTAAGAAACAGTATTGGATAAAGCGGTGTATGCCAGTAAGGTCTTGCCATCACTGTTCCAAATAAGGCTCCTACACCTCCGTGGAATGCTATAGCGAGCGGAACGCCTATGCTTCCCAAAACTTTAAGGTACTTGCGGTCACGTTCTACACCTTCGGGAGAAAGATCGACTTTATCGAAAGTAAGGACCTTGGCTAGCATGCCTCGGAATCCTCCATATTTACTCAGCCCAGCTAAATCAGCTCTCATCGCAAACCACATCTCTACTAGAAGAAGGAGAAAATAGGCTGTGTATAACCACACCATCCATGCCATCATCGAGCTGAAGTTGGGTCTAGTAAAGACATAATAGAATCGCTCCATATGTCCGAGATCAAACCAGATCGAAAGAAGAGCCATAAAAAGGGTTATAAGCGCCACAAAAAGCGCCATCTTTCCTATCTTTTCTAGTTTCTTAACCCCAAACACATATATTAGGGAAGAGAGAAGAAACGCACCTGCGGAAAGCCCAATGAAATAAATATATGCCGCAACCCACAGCCCCCAGGGAACATAGCTTCCGTAGGCAGCCGGACGGTGACCGAGAGTGAACCTTTCGATGATTCCAATCGCACCCAAGATAAACGCTACAAGCCAGATAACCGCTATGATTTTTTTTAATGATTTATTCACGGCCCACCTCCTAGAGTAGATAGTAGACTTTCGGTTTTGTTCCGAGTTCTTCTTTGAGTCTCATCACATTAGGTTGGGCTATCAACTCGGAGACCAGACTATTTGGATCGTTTGCATCACCGAAATATGTTGCGCGTCCAACGCAGGTTGTAACACACATGGGAAGCATCCCTACGTTTAAACGATGCAAACAGAAATGACATTTACGGGCATTCCCCACAGGAGAGCCCTCTTTTGTACGGTCCCATCTCTTGCCATACTCAAAGTTTGGAATTTTCTCGTATTCCTGAAGTTCAGGTGTGTTGTCT
The DNA here is from genome assembly GCA_964636885.1 of uncultured Spirochaetia bacterium. Taxonomy (GTDB): domain Bacteria; phylum Desulfobacterota_D; class UBA1144; order Nemesobacterales; family CSP1-2; genus CAZWVA01. The sequence goes on along the minus strand of CAZWVA010000007.1, from coordinate 49,146 downwards.
GTATAATTCTCGCCAAAGTCGGCGGTTCGTGCGTTATATGGACAAGCTGTGATACAGTAGCGGCAGCCTATGCATTTGTTGTAGTCAATTTCTACAATACCGTCAGGTCTTTTGTATGTAGCGTTCACCGGACAAACCGGTGTGCATGGCGGGTCATCGCACTGCATACATGGACGGGGTATAAACCGACTCCTCACGTTTGGATACTCTCCAATCTCCTCTTCGATAACCGGACGGTAAACAACCCCTGGAGGAAGCTTATTCTCAGCAATACACCCGATTGTACAGGCATGACAACCAATACACTTTCTGAGGTCGATTACCATTACCCACCGTCTCTCATGGAGAGGCTTTTTTAAAGCGCGCTTAAGTTCCTCTTGCATTCTTATAAGCGGGTCTATTTTAATCGGACTCCACTCATCAGAAGATTTTTCTTCTGATTGGGGAGGAGGTTGAGAAAGGTTCTTTACTTCTCCGTTTTCTTTCTTTTGGGCTATGACATTAGGGCTTTTAGCGATAAGAAAAGCAATAACTGCGGCAAAGGTCTTAAATAACCTGCGTCTTTGTTCCTTTATCTCACTACCTTTATCATCCATGGTTTGGTTCTCCTTTCAGCCGTTTAGTTCTTTTCCTTTACCCCTTCCTCTATGGCTTTAACCTCCTCTTCCGTTTCTCTAACGGATCTTCTAAACTCCCTTACCGCCTGTCCCATTCCCCTTGCGAGTTCGGGGATCTTACTCCCACCAAAAAGCAATGCGATTATGCCGAGGATCAAGAGAAGTTCCTGCATTCCAAAACCCATATTCTTATCCTCCAAACTTGATTAATTTGCAAAAAAGATGCCAACCGGATCTTCTCGTCTTACATAGGTTAAACCCGATACGTATAGTGTAAGATGTAAGGAAATCGTACGGGAAAGAGAAGGATAGATATTAATCGGCTAGGTTAGTCTCTATTAAACATCGATTCCTATTATGGCTGTATTCGGGAAACATTCTTAAGGATAAGAAAACCGTAGAGTTAAAATTCCTAAGTTTAGGAAAATATTAAGAAAATAAAAACATGGAACTTCCCCTTAAGTATCCTTTTTTATCTTAAAAACCCTGTTTTATAGCCAGTTATAAAAACGCCAGGCGTTCTTTCCGGTTCTGGTATAGCCCTTGCTTAAGATTCCACAGAGAGATGAAGAAGATCCTAATAGCCGAGAGCGACCCATATATGTGTGCTGCCCTAATCCCCCTCCTAGGAGAAAAATACATAGTCTGCGTATCGGGTTCTAGAGAGGATGTTCTTAACTGCCTTCGCCAGAAGGAAACCGATCTGCTTATAGTTGATGTGAAAACCCCAACGGTAAAAACCCTTCAGCTTATTCAGGAGGCAAAAAACATAAGACCCGACCTGGCCATTATTGTGATGTATATCTGCTTCGACCAGATACAAGACGTGGAACACCTTTTAAGGAAGGCAGCCGATATCTGTATTCGTAAACCATTTGATAGTGACGAAGTACTCTTAAAGGCGATTCAACAACTGGAGATAGAAAAAGAGGATATTAGAAGAGAGGTTCGACTATGAAAACAAAGAGATAAGGAATTTGCCAATCCATGGATAAAGGAGGAGAGCTATGAAAAGATCTATAGGAAGGTTATCTTTGATTTTTATTGTTTTCTTTACTCTCTTTTTCTCGACATACTCTTGGGGAGGGAGTTCTACTGAAAAACAAATCAAGGAGCTAAAAAAGCAGATGGAGGAAATCCAGAAGCAAAATCAGCAGCAAATAGAAGAGCTTAAGAGGAAAATCGAAGAGCTAGAAGCCCAGAAAGAAGCCGAGCAGAAAAGGATTCAGGAATTAACAACCAAGAAGGAGGAAGAAGAAAAGGAGGCCTGGTGGAAAAACATCAAAGTAGAGTATAAAAAACCGGGAGATGGTTTTACCATCAAGACAAAAGATGGAAACTTTTCGCTCAAAACGAAGCTCCGCACCCAGTTTCAATTTTCTGTTAATGACACGGATGAAAAAGATACGACTACGAGTTTCGACATAAGAAGGTTTAGAATATACTTCGAGGGGAATGCCTTTAGACCCTGGTTGCTTTACCACTTTCAGTTAACCGGTGAGGGCAATGTGAGCCTAAGGGATGCGTATTTTGATGCCGCCTACAAAACGGTGTTTGTTCCAAGAATAGGTCAGTATAAGGTTCCGTTTAACAGAGAGGAGTTAAACTCATCGTCCGAACTCCAGCTTGTAGAGAGGTCAATTGTAAACGAGGAGTTTTCCTTTGCACGAGACAGAGGCGCCGGAATCTACGGGGTTCTAGGGAATTATCTTACCTATGGTGTAGGGGTCTTTAACGGTGATGGAAGGAATAGCAGTAGTGCTGATTCTAACCTCCTCTATGTTGGAAGGGTGCAGTTTGGCTGTTGTGGCGAGCTAAAGTATAGCGGTGGCAGTTTCCCTTCGGGCGGCGATTTCAAGATAGAGCCGAACTACTTTGGAGAGAGACAACCTCTTCTTACCCTGGGAGTAGCGGCACTGGCACTACCTGGACTCAACATAGATAGGAAAACACCTGATAACGATATAGCCGATAGGTTTGCCGAAATAGGTACAACGGAAGCGAATATATTCGGTTTCACAGCGGATGCTAACTTCAGATACCGGATTTTCAGCATCGAGGGGGAGTATGACTTTAGACGTATAAACCCGGATGAATCAGGGCTTCCAAGCGTATCAGACAACGGATTCAGGATTCAAGGTGGTCTTTTTGTGGTACCCGACTTTGTTGAGGTTGCCGGAAGATTCGCATATATAAAATTCGATGACGATATAAGTGGAAGAGACAAAAAATGGGAGCTTACACCTGGACTTAATTTCTATCTATCAAGAAGCCACAAATGGAAACTCCAGTTTAGCTATTCCTTCATAAGAGACGAGGATACGGATAACAACCAAATTGATGAAAACGTCTTTAGGGCTCAGTTACAGGCTTATTTCTAGTCTGTCTTAAAACTTAAAAAGGAGAGGGGAATACAGGAGACACTGATCTTTCAAAAATCTCCAACCCTCTCCGATCATCCGCTTTAGGAGAAAGATAGATTACTTATAGCCAAGGGAGACATTAAGGTCATGCCTTTCCCCTTAAGATAAATATCTTTCCGCTTTAAGTAGTACTTAAACGAAGAGTACGCATTATAAAACACACTCTCTTAAAAGAAGGAGACATATTGGCTATAATACCACTGGTTAGCAGTGGCTAAGGAGTTATGACTTATTAAAAACCAAAGGAGAAAAGACCAAATGAGCGATCTACTTCCACGACCCCTTAGGGAGTTTATAAAGAAATACCCCGAGGTATGGCA
>CAZWVA010000007.1:0-45776 GCA_964636885.1 uncultured Spirochaetia bacterium | reverse complement strand
CTTATGAAAAGCTAGGAGATAAATGTCACGAAGTAGGGCCACTAGATGAAAAGACAAGAAGGCTGGTAAAGCTTGGGATAGCTATCGGAGCGCGTTTAGAAGGGGCCGTTCATTCCCATACTAAGAGGGCGTTAGAGGGAGGAGTATCCGAAGACGAGATTCTTCACGTAGCCTTACTGGCTATTACCACAATCGGCTTCCCATCAACGATTGCAGCGATAACCTGGATAAAAGATATACTTGAGAAAAAGAAAAAACAAACGATAAAGAAGGCGCGCTCTTAAGTTCTCACTTTACCAGTTGATCCTGTTTTTATGCCCGCACCTTGCTTTAGCCGGTCTAGTCCCTTCTCTATCTCGCTAAAGGCCTCTCCCCTTCTATAAAAAACCCTCGATCTTCCGCTCGGTCTAAAGTGCCTGTAGAATGGTGAACTCGGTAGGAAGGTTAAAACCGCTTCCTCATCCCCTACCTCCATCCTCTCTATAAGGAGCCTTTTCATGAGCAGTTTTAGCTCCACCACATTAAGGAGGTTCTTAGCCGGTTCGGGTAAATCCCCGAACCTGTCCCTCATCTCGGCTTCTATCCCCCTTATTTCCCCCTCGTCGGAGATGGAAGAGAGCCTCTTATAGAAGAGAAGCCTCTGCGCCTCGTCGCCTATATAATCATCGGGAATAAAGGCCGGGAAGTTTACCCTTATCTCCGGCTCGTATTCTACACCATCCACTTCGTTCTTAAGCCTCCTGATCTCGCTATTAAGCATATCTAGGTAGAGTTCAAGGCCGACATCCGTAATATGCCCCGACTGCTCGGTTCCAAATAGGGTTCCGGCCCCCCGAATCTCTAGGTCAGATAGGGCGAGTCTAAAGCCAGAGCCGAGTTCCTTAAGCTCCACAATCGCCTTAAGCCTCCTCTTTGCCTGGGGCGTGAGAGAGCCTACACCAGGGATCAGAAAGTAGGCATACGCCTTTTTCTCAGACCTTCCCACCCTTCCTCTAAGCTGATAGAGATCTGCAAGACCAAACACATGGGCGTTGTTTACGATTATCGTATTTGCCCTCGGTATATTAAGCCCTGACTCCACTATCGCCGTGGTGACGAGTACGTCTGTTCTCCCATTCATGAACCCGGCTATCCTCTCCTCGAGCACTCTTTCCCTCATTCTCCCATGCGTTACATCGACCCTGGCCTCAGGTACGAGTTCCATTATCCCTTTTGCGATGCTAAATATGTCCTCTATCCTGTTATGTATGAAGAACACCTGTCCACCCCTCTCGATCTCCTTTTTAATCGCATCCCGGATCACGGCCCTACTGTATTCGAAAACATAGGTCTCAACTGACTGCCTTCCTTCTGGAGGGGTATTTATATGACTCATATCCCTTATTCCCGAAAGGGAGAGTTGAAGCGTGCGTGGTATGGGGGTCGCACTAAGCGTGAGGACGTCTACCCCCCTTCTCAACCTTCTCAGCTTCTCCTTGTGTGTAACGCCAAACCTGTGCTCCTCGTCTATTATAACGAGCCCAAGATCCTTAAACCTAACCTTATCGCTAAGCAGCTTGTGTGTTCCTATTATGATGTCTATGGCACCGGACTCCAGTTTCTTCAGGATCTCCCTTTCCTGTCCTACCGTTCTAAACCTGGAGAGCATCTCTACGATCACAGGATACCCTTTTAGCCTTTCTATACACGTCGTATAGTGCTGATATGCAAGAAGGGTAGTCGGAACGAGAAAGGCAACCTGTTTTCCATCGAGTACGGCTTTAAAGGCGGCCCTTATTGCTACCTCTGTCTTTCCAAACCCAACGTCACCGCATATCAGTCTGTCCATCGGCCTGGGTGACTCCATATCCCTCATAACCTCTTCAATCGCTGCCTCCTGGTCAGGCGTCTCCTCATACGGAAAGGCGCTCTCGAACTCCCTAAAGAGCCTGTCCCTCTTTGAGAACTGAAACCCCCTTTCTGTCTTCCTCCGGGCATAGAGCTCAAGGAGCTCCCTGGCAACGCTCTCAACGGCCCTTTTTACCCTCTTTACAACCCTCTTCCAGTTCTCATGTCCCAGTCTATCGATCCTGGGCGGATTCCCATCCCCGATGTACCTCTGTACGAGCCTTAGTTTATCCACGGGCACATAGACCCTGTCTCCACCCGCGTACTCACACTGGATGAAATCACCCTCCACGTTCTCGATCCTAAGCCTCTTAAGACCCCTAAATATGCCTATTCCAAAGTCCACGTGAACTATGTAATCGCCTGGCTTTAACTCGCTAAAAGACGCTATAAAGGCCGAAGGAACCTCCCTTACGGGGTGTGGTTTTAACCTCTTCTTCTCTCCGAATATATCCCTCTCCGTGACAACGGAAAGCCTCGCCTCCGGGAATATAAACCCGGATAAAAGACCTCCGACACGAATCTCGACACCCTTTATTCCCCGTTCAGAGAGTATCCTCTCTACCCTTTTACCCTCTACCTCGGTTTGAAGGACAACTTGAACCGAGTATCCTAGTTCCTGCCATTCGGAGATCCTATTCGAGAGAGATTCGAAGGGGGACTTAAGCCCCTCTTTATTCTCAATCGAAACACCCTCCGTATGGAAGTGGATCCTCTCGATCCCCTCTTCCGAGAGCTCCATATCCTCTATTAAAACCCTCTGAAACCTCGATAGTTCGACTTGGAATCCCTCTTCGGTAAGGTAAAGCTCAGAGACACTGGGGGAGATCCTGAGCCGCCTCTTAATCGACCCAACGGCTTCGGATAGAGAACCTGTAAACGTCTCGATTGACCTTAAGACCTCATCGGAGGTATCAAATAGTATTAGGGCATCTCCCGGTATGTAATCAAATACGGTGCTGAGATTAGGGTAGAATGAGGGAAGGAGACCCTCGATTTGAAGGGACCTGTTTCCGCTTTTAACCTCCTCCATGAGCCTTAGTTTGGCCGAGGCCGGCATCCCTTGCTCACTGGCCTTCCTCTGTATGTAGGATAGAGCCTCCTTAATCGTTTCGTCATTGAGGATTATCTCACTCGAGGGAACTATTGTGACGCGGTCTAGTTTTTCCCTGGACTTCTGATCATCCGTACTGAAATACCTTATCGAGTGTATCTCGTCTCCAAGAACCTCAAGCCTTATTGGATTGGGAACCCCTGGTGGAAACACATCGAGGATCGCACCCCTTAGGCTTATCTCCCCTACCCTCTCCACAAAATCGCTATGTACATAGCCCATCTCTCTAAGCCTTAGGATAAGCCCCTCCCTCGAAACGGAATCCCCCTTCTTCAAGCGGATGAGGGATTCCTCAAAGACGTCCCTAGGGATCACCCTCTCAAGGAGAGAAGATACATCTACTAGAAGGATTCTCCTCTCTCTTACGGAGAATAACCATCCCATGCGCTCAGCCGCCTCTAGAGGGCGGGACGAGAAGAGGGCGTCATCCATAACGGGCTCCCTTTTTAAGAGAACCGGGGGTCTTTCCCTGAGGTAGAACGATATACACTCAGCGGCCGATTCGGCACTCTCCCTTGAAGGGAATACATAGAGAATGGGTCTTCCTACCACCTTACTCAGCTCTGAAACGAGGTAGAACCTTGAAGAGCCCTTCAATCCGGAGAGCTTTAGGGTTTTCACCCCGTTTTTTATCCTCTCAACGAGGCGAGTGAAATTATCGGAATAGACCAAGCTAGAGAGGGCATTTTCGGATTCGGATCCGTATCTCATCGCAATAAAACCCCATAAAGACCTAGATACGGGGATACGAAGGAAAAAGGAGGAAGGACTATCTTTTTGATCCTCGTATCCCCGAATAGATCTCGCTATGATTTAAGGTGTTCTACAGGTTACTTATCTCCTCCACGATAAGATCCCCCATTTCCCTACATCCAACCCTCTTCGTTCCTTCCTGGTAGATATCCGCGGTTCTATATCCCTTTTCGAGTACGTTTTTTACGGCCTGCTCCACCTCTTCCGCCATGCTGTCCAGGTTAAGGGAGTATCTAAGCATCATGGCTGATGTGAGGACAGAAGCGATGGGATTTGCTATGTCCTTTCCCGCAATATCAGGGGCGCTTCCATGAACGGGCTCATAGATAGCCCCCCCGTGCCCTATGCTTGCCGAGGGGAGCATCCCGAGAGAGCCCGTAAGCTGTGCCGCTTCGTCGCTTAAGATGTCTCCAAACATGTTGTCGGCGAGTATAACATCGAAGCTCTTTGGTCTTCGGATGAGCTGCATGGCGGCGTTATCGACGTAGAGATGTTCGAGTTCGACATCCGGAAATTCCTCCTTTCCTATTCTAGTCACCGTTCTCCTCCAAAGCTCCATGACCTCGAGTATATTCGCCTTATCGATGGAAGTCACCTTCTTCCTTCTTTTTCTCGCAATCCCAAACGCCATCCTGGCTATCCTTTCAATCTCGGAGGTCGTGTAGAGGAGCGTATTTATCCCCCTTTCCTCTCCATTGGAAAGCACCTCGATGCCGCGAGGAGTGCCAAAGTATATTCCGCCCGTAAGCTCCCTTACGACCATAATATCCACGCCCTCTACTATCTCCCTCTTTAGGGTTGACGCATCCCCAAGGGCAGGGTACACGACAGCCGGTCTCAGGTTTGCAAAGGCATCGAGCTCTTTTCTTATAGAGAGGAGGCCCCTTTCCGGTCTTATACCGTATTCGAGATTGTCCCACTTTGGGCCGCCTACAGCTCCTAGGAGCACAGCATCGGATGATTTTGCCTTTCTTAGAACCTCAGCCGTTACAGGAACGCCGTAGGCGTCGATGGAGCATCCACCAAACAAAGCGGTTTCAAACTCGAATCGTATCCCGTGTTTTCTTCCCAGTGCATTAAGCACGTTTAAACTCACACTCGTTACCTCAACACCGATTCCATCTCCTGGAAGTACTAGTATCCTTGGCACCTCTTTTCTCCTTTTTATCGTCTTAAATCCGTCTCTTATTTTACCTGAAGGACGTATCAACCAAACTCCCTCCCGAGTATTGAAGAGGTGAAAATACAAAGTAGAATAGTTGAAATGCCGTACCGGTGGCGTAAGATCCATAGTCGCACACAAGATGGGCAAGAAAAAAACAAGATAAAAAAGGCAAAGAGGCAAAGCCCGCAAAAAGCCGAGGCCGTATTTACAAAGGATCAGGAAAAGAACGGAAGGATAAGGGGTCTAATAGGACATAGGGGCCTTGCTGCTATTTTCCTCTTTCTATTCTCCTTTGGAGTGTTTGCTCCCTCTTTAAGAAACGACTTTGTCTGGGACGATATAAAGGTTATACAGAATAGCTCTCACTCACTCAAAGCATCGAGAGTGAGTTCGATGCTCATTCCAAGGGTTGAGAAAAGCAAGAAGCAGCGCTATTACCGCCCCGTGGTATTTGCCTCAATGGTTTTGGATAGAGCCATATGGGGCATCTCTCCATTTGGTTTCCATCTGAGTAACACCCTCTTTCATTCCGTCTCAACCGTACTATTCTACCTCATGGCGCTTCTAGTACTCGGAGAATTCAGGGTGGGGAGAAGGGAGGAAATGGCCCTTCTCTCCTCTCTTCTCTTTGCCCTCCATCCCATGCATGTCGAATCGGTCTCTTGGGTTTCGGGAAGGACAGACGTGCTATGCGGTCTATTCTTCTTCCCGGCCTTCATCTTCTATGTACTCTCTTACAGGAAGCCGTGGTTTTTGCTTTTATCCGCCGTTTTTTTCTTCTTCTCCCTTCTCTCAAAGGAGGTAGCCATTGCCTTTCCAGCCGCAGTCCTCGGCTTTGACATCGCAAGCGGTAGAGTGAGGAGCCGCGGGAACGTATTAAAATACACCATTTGTGGGATCCTCGTCCTGGTTTATCTCTATCTAAGGGGAAGGGCCTTCGTGATCATTCCAGAGGTATCCTATGTGAGGGTCGGGCAATCCATAGGCGAGGGGTCTCAGATATGGGGGGTCTTAAAGGTCCTTCTAAACTCATATCTCTTCTATATAAAGGAGCTCGTCTTCCCCTTTAATTTCAATGCCTTTATATCAACCGTGCCAGAGGGTTTTTACCACCTTTTCTCCTCGATACTCGTTATGCTTCTCCTTTCCATACTCGGACTCCTATCCCTAAGAAATGGGGAGGGCATTACCGCATTCGGCGTATCTTGGGTATTCACTACACTTGCCCCATCCTCCATTATAGCCATATCCTGGATTGCCACAACACCACTTGCGGAGAGGTATCTATACGTCCCTTCGGCCGGATACTGCGTTCTTATTGGCTACCTTATAGTCCGGGCCGGAGAAACGGTGAAACCGCAAAAGGCGGTCTGGATAGCCGCATCTATTCTCTGCCTCTCCTATCTTTTTTTCACGATAGATAGGCAGAGCGTCTGGAGAAACAACGTGACCTTATGGGAGGACACATCAAAACGGTCCCCAAACGCTTTTATTACACACATAAACTACGGAGAGGCACTAAAAGAGGCCGGGAGGAGGGACGAGGCGATCCGTGAGTTTTTAACCGTCTTCGAAAACCCAAAGATACTGACAAGCGACCGTATGAAGGCCCTTGCCGCAAATAGCATAGGGATCGTATACCTGGATAAGGGGGATAGGGATAGGGCGGAGGAGTGGTTCCATAGGGCCCTTAGTTACTATCCGGAATACGGGGATGCCTGTTATCAAATCGGGTTCATCCACTTTATAAAAGGGGACCCGAAAAACGCGGAGGAGTGGTTCCATAAGGCCCTTAGCTACAACCCAGGAAACGAAAAGGCGTATTACCACTTGGGAGCCATTTACTTTATAAGAGGAGAAAAGGAGGGATCCCAATCCCACTACAGAACCGCGGAGAGGTACTTGAAAAAGGCGATAAGGCTATCTCCGTCATACGAAAAGGCGCACTTCGTTTTGGCGAATGTCTATCTGAGGCTAGATGAAAGGGAGAAGGCGAAGGAACAGGCCAGAGAGGCACTTAGAAACGGGCTTAAGGAGCCACTGGCCAAGGAGGCAGAGGATATACTTAAGAGATTATAACCACGATTCAAATCGTGGTTTAGTAGAAAAGGAACAGCCTGTGGATAACTCTTCGATCTCCAATCCGAGGTTTATCCACTTTACCTAATACTTTACATTAATTCTTTAAATCAACCTATTGGTATTCCTATTACCCAGAAGACGTATAAGACCCTCTTTTTTGTGGATAAACGCCTGAAAATGGTGTTTTAATCCTGTGGATAAACTGTGGATTTATGTGAATAGGCTGTGGAAATATTTCCTATTCTCGATACACGTTTTTTGTCCTTTAACCCGTCCAGAAGCCCGGAGACGGAGACCTTTAGTGTGGGGTGGACGAGATCCGGAGCGATCTCGCAAAGCGGAAGCAAAACAAACCTCCTTAGGTGCGCCCTTGGATGGGGAAGGGTTAACCAATCCGTTTCGATCACCAGATCGTCATAGAAGATAACGTCCAGATCTATTACCCTGGGCCCCCACCTTTCCCCACGTCTCCCTCCTAGTTTCTCCTCCACGTATTTAAGTGAGATTAGAAGATCGGAGGGAGAAAGTCCTGTCTCCACCTTTATCACGCAGTTTATAAAGTCGGGCTGGTCTTCCCTGCCAACGGGCTCCGTCTCATATAGGGATGAGACGGCTAAGATATCCGTAAGGCTTCCTATCTCTTTAATGGCATTAAGACAGTTCTCAACCCTGTTTCCGAGGTTAGAGCCGATCCCTATAAAGGCCACAGCCATCCCGAATATTTTAAACCATAGGGTTTTGACTATCCAGAAGGCTTTATTTAACCTAATTTCTAAAGGAGGTGATAATATGGCACTTCTATCAGAAGAGGAGATCAAGGAAAGACTAAAGGAACTGGAGGGCTGGGAACTAAAAGGGAAGGAGATCACAAAGGTCTACAGCCATAGGGACTTCGTAGACGCCATAGCATTTGTAAACAGGGTTGCTATCCTTGCAGAGAAGGCAGACCATCACCCGGATATACTGATTAAATACAACAAGGTTACCCTCTCGCTTTCCACGCACAGCCAAGGAGGGGTTACCGATAACGACATCAATCTGGCAAAGCGTATTGATAAGGCTAAGTGAATCGTCCTTACTAAATAGGAACCCTTATCCTTTCGAGAACCTCTCTAATCGCCTCCTCCTCTTTTCCCCTTCCCACGAAGCGGTCGTGTTTTAGGATGATCCTATGCGATAGAACGGGCACCGCCATGTCCTTCACGTCGTCCGGAATACAGTACGTTCTACCCTCTACAAGGGCATGGGATTGGGCCGCACGCTTTAGGGCTATGGCCCCTCTTGGGCTCACCCCTAGTTCAAAGACCTTGGGGTTTCTCGTTTCCTTCACTATCGTCAGCATATAGTCCAGTATGGCCTCATCGACGCGAACCCCTTCTACCATAGACTGAAGGGCCAGTAGTTCATCCTTTGATATAACGGCCTGAATCCTATCCCATGAGTTCAGGCTGAAATTTATGAGGATCTCCTTCTCGCTTTCATAATCCGGGTATCCGATGCTTATCCTCATAAGGAACCTGTCAAGCTGATTTTCTGGAAGGAGAAAGGTCCCTTTATACTCGAATGGATTCTGAGTCGCAATTACCATAAAGGGTTTAGGAAGCTCGTAGTTCTTCCCATCAACGGTTACCCTGGATTCGCTCATCGCTTCAAGGAGGGCGCTCTGTGTCTTGGGTGTAGCCCTATTTATCTCATCCGCAAGGACTATATTTGCAAAGATGGGGCCGGGTTTAAAATTAAACTCCCCGATCTTTTGGTCGAGAATAGAAACCCCTAGTATGTCGGAGGGGAGGAGATCGCTTGTAAACTGGATCCTCTTAAAGGAGAGCGCAGTTGACTTGGCAAGGGCCTGGGCAAGGGTTGTTTTTCCAACACCCGGTATATCCTCAATCAGTATGTGTCCCTGAGAGAGGAGGCCAACGACTACCGTCCTTACCACCTCCGGCTTTCCCCTCATAAACCTCTGTATGTTCTTCTCAAGGCTCTGTATCTTCCTTGCAAGCTCGGATCTTTCCAAATCACTCCCTCCTAGACGGCGCCGCAACACTTCTTGTATTTCTTTCCGCTCCCACAGGGACAGGGGTCGTTTCTTCCAACCTTCTGTTCACGTCTTACGGGTTTCTTCCTCTCCTCCTCGCCCCTGCTTAAAACCATACGCCGTTGCTCGACCCTCCTTCTCCTCTCGAGCCGCTCCATGTCAACATCGCTTAAGGGCCTTACCCTAAAGAGCTTCTCGCAGACGTCCTCGTTAAAGCGATCCATCATCTGGGAAAACATCTCGAATCCCTCTTTCTTGTACTCGTATAGCGGGTCCTTCTGGGCATAACCCCTTAGCCCAATCCCCTCCCTCAGGTGATCCATGCTGAGGAGGTGATCCTTCCACAGATAGTCGAGCGTCTGAAGCATCACGTACTTTTCGATCTGTCTAAGGGTATCGGATCCTATTTCCCTCTCCTTCTCCTCGTATGAATTAACGACCTTTTCCCTGAGAAACTCCTTTACATCCGCCCTCTTCATCCCGTTTAGAGAAAGGCCATCGAGGTTGATCTGTATATTGAAACTCCTATAAACCGCCTCACTAAGTCCCTTTAAATCCAGTTCGGAGGAGTTCTGCCTCTCCGGTATATAAATAGAGACGATTTCATCCAGCAGCTCGTCTACCATCTCGTAGAGGGTCTCTTTCAGTGTCTCCCCGGCAAGGATCTCTTTTCTCTTCGTATAGACCACGTCCCTCTGAGTGTTTAAAACATCGTCGTATTCGAGGAGATGTTTTCTTATATCGAAGTTCCTGGCCTCGACCTGTTTCTGGGCGTTCTCTATGGATTTTGTGATCAGCTTGGCCTCTATCGGTTCTCCTTCCTGCCATCCGAGCTTGTCCATAACCCGCGAGATCCTCTCCGAGGCAAAGATCCTCATGAGATCGTCCTCGAGCGACACATAGAAGCGAGATGAACCCGGGTCACCCTGTCTTCCAGACCTACCCCTTAGCTGATTATCTATTCTTCTCGCCTCGTGTCTCTCCGTACCGATTATATGAAGCCCACCCAGAGAGATAACCTTCTTCTTCTCGTTCTCACAGATGGTCCTGGCCTCAAGCATAGCCTCTTCAAACTGATGGGGCTCCGCTTCGTGGATCTCCACCCCGTATTTTCTCCTCAAGATGTCCTTAGCAAGAAATTCGGGATTCCCTCCGAGGAGTATATCCGTTCCACGTCCCGCCATGTTAGTAGCAATAGTTATGGCTCCCACCCTCCCCGCCTGTGCTACGATCTCGGCCTCTCTTTCATGGTGTTTCGCGTTTAGGACCTGATGGTTTATCTTTAACCTCTCAAGCATCTTACTCAGCTTCTCAGACTTTTCTATCGAGGTGGTTCCGACAAGGACAGGCCTCCCCAGGGAATGGAGCTCTTTTATCTCGTTGACAACGGCGTTGAATTTCTCGCGCTCGGTCTTATAAACGGAGTCGTTATAGTCGATCCTTATCATTGGTTTATGCGTGGGAATCACGACGACGTCCAGGTTATAGATCTTCTTAAACTCCAACGCTTCCGTATCTGCGGTACCGGTCATTCCGGCGAGTTTCCTGTACATCCTAAAGTAGTTCTGGATGGTGATAGTGGCAAGCGTCTGGTTCTCGCTTTCTATTTCCACACCCTCTTTCGCCTCAATCGCCTGATGAAGGCCGTCGCTCCACCTCCTTCCAGGCATGAGCCTTCCCGTGAACTCATCCACTATGATGACCTTTCCGTCTTTCACCATATAGTCCACATCGCGGTGGAAGAGGTTGTGGGCGCGGAGAGCTTGGATGACGTGGTGAAGGAGTTCGAGGTTTACTGGGTCGTATATGTTGTTTATTCCGAGCATCCTCTCAACCTTCGTCGAACCCTCCTCTGTAGGGGTTACCTGACGGGTCTTTTCATCAACCGTAAAGTCGATGTCCTTCTTTAGCTTTCTCACTACACCGTCTATCTCGTAGTAGAGCCTCGTGGAATCCTCCGATGGACCGGAGATGATAAGAGGGGTCCTTGCCTCATCTATAAGGATGCTATCTACCTCGTCCACGATTGCATAGTTATGCTCCCTTTGAACGTAGTCTTCGAGGGAGAACTTCATATTGTCACGGAGGTAATCGAACCCAAACTCGTTGTTCGTTCCATAGGTGGCATCCGCCATATAGGCCTCCTTTCTCGAACACTCAACGAGCCTCGTCTTAAAGGCGGCAAGGGCTTCTAGGTTCCTCTCCGGTGGTATATCCACGTCCATATACTCATTGGGCCAGACGCTAAGGTTATTCTTTATAGCACGCTCTGCCCTTTCCGGGTCCTCCCACTCGACGAGATAGGAAACCTCGTGGTTTATTACCCCGACCTTAAGCCCAAGCAGTTTGTATATAGGCCCCATCCACGTGGCGTCCCGTCTTGCGAGGTAGTCGTTTACCGTAACGAGATGGGCGCCGTGGCCCGTTATACCGTTTAGATATATGGGAAGCGCTGCAACGAGCGTCTTTCCCTCTCCCGTTTTCATCTCGGCTATCTTTCCCTGATGGAGGGCAATACCACCTATAAGCTGAACGTCGAAGTGACGCATCCCCAGGGTCCTTCGAGATGCCTCCCTCACAACGGCGAAGGCCTCTGGAAGGATCTCCCAAAGGGCGTCCTCCAGTCTCTTAAAGTACTCCTCTTCTCCGAGTTCCTCGTATCCGTTTAGCTTGCTCTTTATCGTATCCTTAAAATACTCTGTTTTCTTTATGAGTTCAGATGTGGGAAGCTTTATGAGTTCCGGCTCAAACCCGTTTGCATAGGCAACAACGGAGCGGAGCCTTTTAATCTCCCTCTCGTTCTGGGAGCCTATAATCTTCTTCATAATATAGGAAATCATATTCTATTTAGACCTCCACAAACAAAAAACCATTAAAAAATTATAAGCTGAAAACCCATCCTTAACAAGTAATTCCGTTCCCCCAAGCCTATATAGATACGGTGGATGGTCTTGTATCAATCGCCCCATTGACACGCCTTTCCACCGTTTTTTCCTGATGTATCCATGATAAAACGGGCCACCCTAGGGCGAGTATAAACGAGCCGACTTGTGGACGTTAAACGATCCTGTAAAATAAACCACTATGCTATCCCTCGTACTTGGCATAGAGTCATCCTGCGATGAAACGGCGGCGGCCGTGATTAGAGACGGCAGAACCGCGCTTTCAAGCGTTGTGGCATCTCAAATAGAGGTTCATAGGGAATATGGAGGAGTGGTACCCGAACTCGCTTCGAGAAGGCATGTTGAGAGTATAATCCCAGTGATAAAAGAGGCTCTTTCTAAGGCCAATGTGAAACTCACCGATATCGAGGGCATCGCCGTAACTATGGGTCCAGGCCTTATAGGATGCCTCATGGTCGGGGTTTCAACGGCAAAGTCGATCTCGTTTTCCCTGGGGATCCCGTTTATAGGGGTCGACCACCTGGAAGCCCATCTTGCCGCGAGTTACCTTGAATACGACGTTCCCTTCCCGTTTGTTGGCCTCGTTGTCTCCGGAGGGCATACGAGTCTCTATCTCGTAAGGAGCCACACTGAGTTTCATCTCCTCGGAAAAACCAGGGACGATGCGGCAGGGGAGGCATTCGATAAGGCCGCAAAGCTCCTCGGCTTAAGCTATCCGGGAGGGGTTGAAATAGACAGGCTCTCAAGGGAAGGAGACCCACAGGCCATCCCCTTTCCGCGCCCTTTTAAGACCTCTTCCTCCTTCGATTTTAGCTTTAGTGGGATAAAGACCTCTCTAGTCTACTACCTAAAGAAAAACCCCAAGCCGGATGAAAAGAGGCTAAGGGATATATGCGCAAGCTACCAGGAGGCCATAGTCGAAACCCTTGTGGAAAAGACCGTCGTCGCCTCTAGGCTAAACGGAGTTAGAGCGGTTGTCATGGCGGGTGGGGTAGCCTGCAATTCGCGCCTCAGGACGCTTGCAAAAGAGAGATTCGATGAGGAGGGGATCTCCCTCTTTATCCCCTCCCCAAAATACTGCACTGATAACGCCGCCATGGTTGGGGCCCTCGGATTCTACAGACTCAAAGAAGGGGAGACATCGGAACTCAGACTAACCCCCTACTCCATCTCCCGTCCGAGGTATATAAGGGGAAGGGGACTCGCCTCAAACTGATAATGATGTATAAAGGTTAGGAAAAGCATAAAGGTTTTTTGTCGTCAGGGCAGATCGGTGCGCCCCATAAGGTACCTGTCGCACTCGCGCGCGGCACCGCGCCCCTCGTTTATTGCCCAAACGACAAGGCTCTGACCGCGGCGCATGTCGCCTGCAGCAAATACGCCTTTTATGTTCGTAGCAAACTTACCGTGCTCCGCCTTTGCATTGGAACGCTCGTCCCTCTCAATGCCGAGCTGATCGAGTATGGTGTCCTCAGGGCCAAGGAATCCGAGTGCTAGAAGAACGAGGTCAGCACGCCATACCCTTTCTGTACCAGGGATCTCCTTGAGGACGGGTCGGCCGTTATCCCCCTTATGCCATTCGACACGGACCGTATGAAGCTCTTTAACATGCCCCCTCTCGTCTCCCACAAACCTCTTTGTCATAACGCTATACCTTCTTGGGTCGCGCCCAAATACGGCAGCCGCCTCCTCCTGACCATAGTCCATTTTGTAGATCCTCGGCCACTGCGGCCAGGGGTTATCGGGGGCGCGCTCCGTGGGGGGTTTGGGTAAGATCTCAAACTGCACAAGGCTCCTACAGCCGTGACGCATCGCCGTAGCGACACAGTCAGTACCCGTATCGCCACCCCCAAGGACAACGACGTCCTTATCCCTGGTCGATATATACCTTCCGTCCTCTAGGTTACTGTCGAGAAGGCTCTTTGTGTTGGCGCGTAGAAACTCCATGGCGAAATGAATCCCCTTCAGTTCCCGCCCCTCGATCGGCAGGTCGCGCGGCTTTGTGGCCCCACAGCATAGAACGACTGCATCGAATTCACGAAGAAGCCTATCCGCCGGATAGTCCTTGCCGATCTCCGTATTGGTTACGAATCTGATCCCCTCCTCCGCCAAGAGGTTAACCCGGCGCTGAACGATTCTCTTGTCGAGATGGGGATTGGGGATACCGTACATGAGGAGTCCTCCAATACGGTCGTCCCTCTCAAATACCGTAACCCAGTGGCCCGCCTTGTTGAGCTGAGCCGCACAGGCAAGCCCAGCCGGTCCTGAGCCGACTACGGCGACCTTTTTACCAGTGCGTTTAGGTGGAGGTTCAGGGACTATCCACCCTTCTTCAAACCCCTTATCAACGATGGCGCATTCTATACTCTTAATCGCCACAGGAGGCTCGTTTATGCCAAGGACACAGGCCGCCTCGCATGGGGCGGGGCAGACCCTGCCTGTGAATTCCGGGAAGTTGTTCGTCTTGTGAAGACGCTCAAGCGCCTCCTTCCAGAGGCCGCGGTAAACGAGGTCGTTCCATTCCGGGATGAGGTTGTTTACAGGACAGCCAGACGTCATACCGTTTAGTATCATGCCGGTATGGCAAAACGGTACGCCACAGTCCATACAGCGTGCCCCCTGTATGCGGAGTTTCTCCTCGGACATTTGCAGATGGAATTCGTCCCAATCCCGAATCCTTTCGGAAGGAGAACGCTCCTCAGGAACCTCACGGTTGTATTCTAAGAATCCTGTAACCTTCCCCATCTTTCCTCTCTTAGCCTATTTCATTTGTTGAGCCACAAAAGCCCTGAGATATTTTTATGAAACTCTAGGCCCCTGTCAACTACGGATAACTAAATCAGTTAACCTGTGGAGATCCGTGATCCGTATATCGTGAATCGAATCCCAAATCACGAACCACGAGTGGCAAATCAGTTTCCGCCTACGCGTGCCAGGTCTCGTTTGTTCTCCTCGAAAGCGGCCATGATCGCCTCCTCACCGCTAAGACCGGCCTCCTTTACACGCTTTATCGCCTGGAGCATACGCTTATAGTCCTTAGGCATGACCTTGACAAACCTGGGTACCATTTCGTCCCACATTGCCAGTATCTTCCTTGCCCGTCCGCTCTTTGTATACTCGAGGTGCTTGTGGATCATCCCCTTTACCTCTTCGATCTCCGCTTCGTCCTCCAGCCTTTCAAGGTAGACCATCTCCTTATTACATCTGCGGTGAAAGTCCCCGGCCTCGTCTAGGACGTATGCGATTCCACCCGACATCCCGGCCGCAAAGTTCCTTCCCGTAGGACCGAGAACGACCACAAGACCACCCGTCATGTATTCACAGCCATGATCCCCAACGGCCTCTACAACCGCTCTTACACCGCTATTACGGACGCAGAACCTTTCACCAGCCATACCACGGATGTAGGCCTCCCCAGCTGTTGCACCGTAAAACGCCACGTTACCGATTATTATGTTCTCCTCAGGCACGAACGTAGAGCCCTTTGGAGGATAGACGATTATCTTTCCACCAGAAAGCCCCTTTCCTATGTAGTCGTTTGCGTCCCCTTCGAGTGTGAGCGTGATGCCCCTTGGTATGAAGGCACCGAAACTCTGCCCCGCCGACCCCCGGAAATGTAGACGAATGGTATCTTCCGGGAGTCCCTCCGCACCGTAGCGCTTTGTCACTTCACTACCAAGGATGGTTCCAACAACACGGTTCGTGTTACGGATGGGGAGTATTGCCTCAACCGGCTCGCCCGTTTCAAGGGCGGGTTTGCAGAGGTCGAGTAGTACACGATTATCAAGGGCCTTCTCAAGCCCATGATCCTGGGGAATCTGACAGTACCTACCAACATCCGAAGGAACGTCCGGTTGATAGAGTATTCTTGAGAAATCGAGTCCCTTCGCCTTCCAGTGATCTATGGCCTTTCTCATTTCTAGCTTGTCGGTTCTTCCAATCATCTCGTTAACCGTGCGGAAGCCGAGCTTCGCCATTAGCTCACGCACCTCCTGGGCAATAAAGCGCATAAAGTTGACCACATGCTCAGGATCCCCTCGGAACTTCTTGCGTAGCTCCGGGTTCTGTGTTGCCACACCAACCGGACAGGTATCGAGGTGACAGACACGCATCATGATACAGCCAAGCACGACAAGGGGAGCCGTAGAAAATCCAAACTCCTCCGCACCGAGAAGAGCCGCAATGACAACGTCACGCCCTGTCTTAAGCTGTCCGTCTGTCTCCACGACGATTCGGCTCCTCAGGTTGTTGAGAAGAAGGGTCTGGTGGGTTTCAGCAAGTCCAAGTTCCCAGGGAAGGCCGGCATGGTGTATGCTCGTCTGAGGAGAAGCCCCTGTACCCCCATCGTGGCCGCTTATAAGCACCACATCGGCATGCCCCTTTGCAACACCGGCGGCGATCGTACCAACGCCCACCTCAGATACGAGCTTCACGCTTATACGGGCATCCGGATTGGCGTTTTTGAGGTCGTGTATGAGTTCGGCCAGATCCTCTATTGAATAGATATCGTGATGGGGTGGGGGCGAGATAAGTCCCACGCCGGGGACGGAGAACCTTACCTTCGCGATCCACGGATAGACCTTTGCTCCGGGAAGCTGTCCCCCCTCTCCGGGCTTTGCACCTTGGGCGATCTTAATCTGAAGCTCCTTCGCGTTGACGAGGTACTGACTCGTAACGCCGAACCTCCCGGAAGCGACCTGCTTTATGGCGCTGTTTCGCGAGTCTCCGTTTGGGTCCGGTATATAGCGTGCAGGGTCCTCCCCACCCTCTCCCGTGTTGCTCTTTCCACCGATACGGTTCATGGCGATTGCAAGGCTCTCATGGGCCTCCTTGCTTATCGAGCCATAGGACATCGCTCCCGTTTTAAAACGCTTGCATATCGACTCCACCGATTCGACTTCCTCGATAGGAATGGGCTTAGGTGCGAATTTCAGTTCCAGGAGACCGCGCAACGTACAGAGCCTTTTGGTTTGGTCGTTTACCAGTTCCGAGTACTCCTTAAAAACCTCGTAGTTATTGTTACGGCAGGCGTACTGGAGCTTGTGTACGGTCTGGGGATTAAAGAGGTGGTACTCCCCATCGTGCCGCCATTGGTACTTTCCACCCGGATCCAGGGTCTTAATATCGATCGGACGCTCTGGAAATGCGCGTTCGTGCCTCATGCGGACCTCTTCCGCAATGACATCAATCCCAACGCCCTCTATCCGCGAAGGGGTCCAAGTAAAATACCTATCGATAAACGCCTGATTGAGCCCAACCGCCTCGAAGATCTGGGCACCGCGGTAACTCTGTATAGTGGAGATGCCCATCTTCGACATCACCTTTACAACCCCTTTCACCACGGCCTTAATGTACCTTTCCACGGCCTTCTCATATGTTATGTCGGTCAGCATGCCCTGCCGGATCATGTCGTCCAGGGTTTCATAGGCCAGGTAGGGATTGATCGCCCCGGCGCCATAGCCGATTAAAAGCGAGAAATGATGAACCTCGCGCGGTTCTCCAGATTCGAGTACGAGGCCCACCTTTGTACGCTTGCCCTCACGAATTAGGTAATGGTGAAGGCCAGAAACAGCAAGGAGCGCCGGAATCGGGGCATTTTCACGGTTAATCCCGCGGTCGGAGAGGATCAGAATATTGGCACCCTGTGAGATGGCATCGCTTGCCCGTCTGTACAGTTCATCCATTGCCTTCTCCAACCCCCTGCCGCCTTCCCGGACATTAAAGAGAATGGGTAGTGTCACCGACTTAAATCCAGGAATATCTATGTGACGGAGCTTTTCGAGTTCCTCGTTCGTCAATATGGGATACTTTAGCTTGATTTGTCGGCAGCTCTCCGGTTCCGGTAGGAGGAGGTTTCTCTCAGGGCCGATAGTCGTCTCAGTTGCGGTCACTATCTCTTCACGAATGGAATCGAGGGGAGGGTTGGTCACCTGGGCGAAAAGCTGCTTAAAGTAATTGTAGAGAAGTTGGGGCCTGTCTGAGAGCACGGCAAGCGGGACGTCGTTTCCCATAGAGCCAACGGGCTCAACACCGTCCTTTGCCATGGGAGCCATTATGATACGAAGGTCTTCAAACGTATAACCGAAGGCCTGCTGACGCTGAAGCACAGTTTTATGGTCTGGTTCCGGGACATGAGGGGCTTTGGGAAGATCCTCGAGAGACACGAGGTACTCATTCAACCACAGGCGATAGGGGTGCTCTGTCGCTATGCGATGCTTTAGCTCATCATCGGTCACGATACGTCCCTCTTCCGTATCAACGAGAAACATACGCCCTGGCTGTAGACGCCCCTTATGCAACACCCGTTCAGGAGGGACGTCCAGCACTCCAACCTCGGAAGCCATGATCACAAGATCGTCCTTTGTAACGTAGTACCTAGAGGGGCGTAGGCCGTTTCTGTCAAGTACGGCTCCTACCCTTATCCCGTCCGTAAAAGCGATCGAGGCGGGGCCATCCCATGGCTCCATAAGACAGCTATGGTACTCGTAGAACGCCTTCTTTTCATCGCTCATGCTTTCGTGGTTCGACCACGGCTCTGGGATCATCATCATGACGGCGTGTGGTAGTGACCTTCCCGCAAGGACGAGAAACTCCAGGCAGTTATCAAACATGGCCGAATCGCTCCCGTCCGGGCTAATGATGGGTAGAACCTTTGGGAGGTCTTCTCCGAAGAGATCGGAAGCGAACATAGCCTGCCTCGTATGCATCCAGTTTATGTTCCCGCGCAGCGTGTTTATCTCCCCGTTGTGTATGAGATAACGGTAGGGATGAGAGCGCTCCCAACTGGGGAAGGTGTTCGTGCTAAACCTCGAATGGACGAGGGCAAGAGCGGTTTCGATATCCGGGTCCCTAAGGTCTATATAGAACTGCTCGAGTTGCTCAGGCGTAAGCATCCCCTTATAGACGAGTGTCTTATAGGATAAGCTCGGAACATAGAAGTAACTGCCTCCCTTTACCTTCCCGGAATAACGTATGGCGTTTTGGGCCCTCTTACGTATGACATAGAGCTTGCGCTCAAAATCCATATCGTCTTTGATTTTGGGATTACGCTCTATAAAGATCTGACGCACGAAGGGCTCACAGGATTTGGCGGTTTTTCCAAGGGTCGAATCGTCGGTTGGCACAGTCCTCCAACCGAGAAGACGCTGCCCCTCTTCCCCTATAATCCCCTCAAAAAGCTCCTCGCACTCCCTTCGGAGAACGGGATCGGGTGGCAGGAAGACCGTACCGGCGCCATACTCCCCGTAAGAGGGGAGATCGATGCCGACCTCCGCGGCCACCTTCTTTAAGAACTTATGAGGCATCTGAATCAGAATCCCCGCACCATCGCCTGTATTGGGCTCGCAACCGCAGGCGCCGCGGTGATCCAGGTTGAGGAGTATCGTGAGCGCCTGACGCACGATTTCATTTGATTTCTTTCCTTTTATGTTTACGACAAACCCTATACCACAGGAATCGTGCTCGAATTGCGGATCATAAAGACCCTGCTTAGGCGGGAAACCAAGGTGTTCCATGATGCCTCCTTCCCCATTCTATATTTGGATTATGAAAGAGAGTTTAACTCTGTTTGATTCAACAATCAAGGGTAAGAGATTAACCTATTACCAAGGATAAGGCAACCCCTGAACTTAGCGAGGTTTCTACAAATACGTAACGACCTTCTAAACGCTTGGTTCTAGAGCTAATCCGTTTTTGCTGATGACCGAGAACAAATCGTCTCTTGAAAAAGAGCTATAAAATTTATACAATAATAAATCTACGGAGGTTACTTATATGAGAAGAGGAGATAGAGTGTACTATATTAAAGATTTCATTCAGTCTGTTCCTCTTCACTCACCTAAAATAATATTCGAAGAACTGGAGAAGCTAGGTTACCGAGGTCAACCCAATGCAAGACGCGCCGTTTCCCTTGCCGCATATCGCCATGTAAAGAGGCTCAAGCTGCTCCACATAAAAAAGACCCCAAGGGCCGAACTACCGCCGAGACCGAACTCGATACTCATGGGGCCCACGGGATGCGGTAAAACCTATCTGATCGAACTTCTCTTTGGAGAGATATTTAAACTCCCCTTCGTGATAGTGGATATGACGAAATTCACCGAGTCCGGCTACGTTGGAGATGACGTGGTAAACATACTCGTTCAACTCGTCTATGCCGCAAACGAGAGTATCGACATCGCCGAGTGCGGGGTAGTCGTGTTAGATGAATTCGATAAAATAGCAGGGGCATATAGCAGTGCTAGATTTGCAGGGCAGGGAACCACAAAAGACGTTTCGGGGTACGGCGTTCAGAGGGAACTACTTAAGATCCTTGAAGGCACGGATATCCAGATCCCTCTCGACTTCGGGTTTTCAAGCAGGGGGCCAAGGGCGCTCATCTCCACAAGGGATATCACGTTTTTTTCCGTAGGTGCCTTCTCAGGTATAAGAAGCCTGTTTGAAAAGGGAGGAATGGGGTTCCTCCAGAAGATAGAGGAGAACAAGAAAGAAGGAGAGGAATCAATCGCCTATAGGCTCAGCGAGGAGGAGGCCGATGATATAACACGATTCCATCTATTCGGGTTCCTCCCAGAGCTAATCGCACGTTTTAACAGGATCGTGCCCTTCTCCCCGCTTGATAACGACACCCTAAAGGAGATACTCTTTCTAAAGATCCAAAAGTACAAGAGGGAATTCGAAGAAGAGGGGTTTAAGCTTCACGTGGATCCGAGGGTGGCGGATTTCATAATAAAGGAGGCCATAAAGAGGCAAACCGGTGCAAGGGGTTTGGACGTCCTTATCTCCAAGCACCTGGAAGAGGTGGCATTTGAGATATTCGGCAAGGGCGATGAGGGAGAGGTTATTCTAACCGTATCCTCAGGTAAGGTATCCCATATAATAAAGAAGCGTGCATGAAGGTATCCATCGTAAGCCTGGGGTGTTCTAAAAATCTCGTAGACAGCGAACTCATTCTCGGCTCACTTAAAAGGGCGGGGTATGAGATCTCATCCGAAGAAGAGGCAGATGTAATAATAGTAAACACCTGCGGTTTTATAGGCGATGCAAAGAGGGAATCCATAAGCACGATAATAGAGCTTTCCGAGTACAAGCGCAGTGGAAGATGCGAGAAGCTGATAGTTACGGGATGCCTCGTTGAGAGGTATGCAGATGAGCTTAGAAGGGAAATCCCGGAAGTGGATTCGTTCTGGGGTACCGGAAACCTCCTTAAGATAGGGGAGGTCCTAAAAAGGGAAAAATTAAAAAGGGTCTACAAATCCCCTCCTGGCACGATATACGACCCAGATACGCCAAGGGTCTTAACGACTCCATCTCACACTGCTTACGTAAAGGTCTCAGAGGGTTGCTCAAGAACCTGCTCCTTTTGCATAATCCCAAAGATGAGGGGACGGATGAAAAGCAGGCCGGTCGATTCCATAGTCAGAGAAGCGAGGAACCTTGCTGATCTCGGAGTAAGGGAGATAAACCTAATCGCACAGGATATGACGAGCTACGGAAGGGACATCGGAACCGACCTCGAAACCCTGCTCGGGGAGCTCGTCAAGGTAGACATAAAATGGATTAGAATCCACTATTGCTACCCCTGGGGGTTTACAGACCAACTCGTAAAACTCATATCAGAAGAGGAAAAGATCCTTCCCTATATAGACATGCCACTTCAGCACATAAACGATAGGATCCTTAGACTTATGGATAGAAAAACCACTGGCAGGCGCATTAGAGAGATCATACATAAACTCCGCGCGGAGATCGATGGCCTCGTGCTCAGAACCACATTCATAGTGGGGTTTCCAGGAGAAACGGAGGACGAGTTCGGTGAGCTCCTAGATTTTGTAGAAGAGGTGAGGTTTGACAGAGTCGGGGCCTTCAAGTACTCACAGGAAGAAGGAACGAGAGCCGCCGAGATGCCATGCCAGATCCCTGAAGAGGTGAAGGAGGAGAGATACGAGAGGCTAATGGAGGTTCAGTCCGAGGTTTCCCTGAATAAGAACAGGGCACTTATAGGAACACTCCAAGAGGGATTCATAGAGGGTGTAGAGAATGGAAGCTATGTAGCCAGGATCTCCTCACAGGCCCCTGAGGTCGATGGGGTTACCTATGTAAAAAGGGATAGGAGGTTAAGGACTGGCGACCTCGTCAATATAAGAATTACCGATGCGGATATCTACGATCTGTTTGGGGAGATTGCAGGTTAAATGCCGGATAAACCCTCTTATCATAAACCAGCTCCAAACCAAAGTTAAACCCATATGGTTTTACCGCCTTGCATACATGTCGATTATGGAAAAGGAATTATAAGGCCGTTTCTATTTTGTTGACAATCCGCACATCTCAGGTTAAATACCCACTTTCATAGAGAAAGGGACATGAAACTTTCGGTCAAAGACGTGGCCAATCTTCTGGGAATCTCGGATAAGACGGTTTATAGGTGGATAGCCGATAAGAAGATCCCCTTCTACAGAATCAACGATCAGTACAGGTTCTCAAGGGTCGAGCTCATAGAATGGGTCACGGCAAACAGGGTATCCGTATCGGCAGATATATTCCTTGAGCCCAAATACGAGGGGTTATCCCTCCCCACCCTAGGCCAGGCACTTAGAGAGGGCGGCATCATATACGGGGTCGAAGGAAGGGATGGAAACGGCGTGCTTCGGTTTGTGGTAAGGAGTATGCGTCTTCCCGAGGGTGTAGACAGGGATTACCTATTTGAGGTCCTCAAGGCCAGGGAGGCCCTATGCTCAACTGGGATAGGGGATGGAATAGCCATACCCCATCCCAGGAATCCCGTGATTTTCAATGTTTACAGTTCATCTGTGACCCTTTGCTTCCTTGAAAACCCCGTGGAGTTTGGGGCACTGGACGGAAAACCCGTGTTTGCCATGTTCGTAATACTAAGCCACAGCACACGGGCCCACATACACCTATTATCCGGGATCTCCTTATAAGCCCGTTCGCTTTGTACGTATAGTCCTGATTTCCCAAGGGTTCATCACCTGCCCTTCGGATAGGAACCCAGGACCTTTAGAAAGATGCAGTTTTCCTCAACCCTTGAAAGGACTCCCCTTATCCCATCACTATCCGAATGACCCTCAAAATCCACGAAAAAAACGTACTCCCAAGGCCTTCCCTTTGACGGCCTGGATTCTATCCTTGTAAGGTTTATGCGTGCCTCAGCAAACGGCAGAAGCGCCCTCTGAAGCGCCGCGGGCTCGTCCCTCAGGGAGAACACTATGGACGTCTTATCGGCCCCGGTAGGGCGGCCGTACTGCCTTCCTATAACCCAGAACCTAGTCGTATTCTGGGGATTATCCTCTATATGCCTCTCCAAGACCTTCAACCTGTATATAGAGGCGGCCAGTTCCCCGGCAATGGCCGCTATCTTCCTATCTCGTGAGGCGAGCTGTGCGGCCCTCGCGGTGCTTGCGGTCTCGCGAACCTCGACGTTTTTAAGGTTCCTGCTGAGCCATCTCTTGCACTGCCCAAGTGCCTGGGGATGGGAGGCAACGACCTCTATGTTCCCAATATCCTCCGTTTTTGCAAGAAGGAAATGACCCACCCTTTCATAGAACTCGGATGAAACCTTGAGATCAGAGGTTACAAACATATCGAGAACGCTCCCAACAGACCCCTCTACGGAGTTCTCTATAGGCACCACACCAAAGGAAACCCTTTCCCTTTCTACCTCCTCGAATACGTCTTCAAAGCTCCCCACGGGAACGAGATCGGCCGAACTCCCAAACTCATGAAAAGAGGCCTGATGGGAGAAGCTGCCCTGAGGCCCAAGATAGGCAACCCTAATCGGATGCTGAAGGGAGCGGCATCCAGAGATTATCTCTCGGAATACGGAGACGACGGAATCCGTAGAGAGGGGACCGGGGTTCGTGTTCCTAATGTTCCTCTCGATCTCCCTTTCCCTCGCAGGGTCATAGACGTTGAATGAGTTCTCCTGCTTCAGCCTGCTTATTTCAATCGCAATCCTCCCCCGCTCGTTTAAAAGCTCGATTATCCTTTTATCGATCTCGTCTATCCTTTTTCTCAGGTTTTCCAGACCTTCTGAAGAGCCCATAACCATTCCGGATTGATAAATTTGAAGACAATATAGCCACATGGGAGGGGAAAGTCAATCGAAAAGAATCCGATCTGAAGGTATATAAAAAGAAGCGGTAACCCTTATTATTCTGCGATCCGAATTCCTATACCTGAATCGCTATGTCCCTCTCTTCTCTTCCTTAGTCTCTTCCGAAGTGGCCTTATCAAGGACGGATCTCTTCACGAATATTGGAGCACTCATCCGTGATGCAAGGGCAATGGCGTCACTCGGGCGTGCGTCTATCTTCGATATCACTCCGTTAATGGAAACCTCTACCTGAGCGTAAAAAACCTGATCCCGAAGGTCGACTATAACGACCCTTTCCACCCTACCCTTCATCGTCCTTACAATTGCAGCAACCATATCATATGTAAGCGGACGAGGGGCAATCTCGCCGGAAAGGCCGAGCTCTATTGACCTCGCTTCACAGAGGCCTATCCAGATCGGGAGAAACCTTTTACCCTCTTTTTTATCCGAGAGTATAACGACCGGGGTTTGCGCTTCCGTATCGAACCCTATTCCCTTTATGGCCATCTCCTGCTCCTCATCCATCTTCTCCTCGGCCCATGCGTAAAAGGCAGGTGGAACGGCTAAAAGAATAAACACGGCTTTAAATAAGAATACCCTTTTCATCTTTTTCGTAGACCTCCTTACGACTTAGGATAGCACAAAATCGGGGAAAAGTATCAAAAAATCACCTGTTGACAATTTAAGCGGTTTACTTTACTTGATAGCGAAATTAAGTAATCCAATTAAACAATAACGCTTAATTCCAAATATACTCCTTCTTGGGCTAAACCCAGCTACCAATCGCACCAAAGGCCGTATGTCTGTTTTAGTAGCATTTGCCATAATCGCGTACCTGGGATTCGTTCCTTCATATCAGAAGAACAGGCTAGATACCTCGTATTGTGCGGCCTAAAATGTAACCGAAACGCCGTATTAATTGGGACTTATTCGAGACATGTAAAACATAACCCCATAGAACCTGAGGTGAGATGGTTTGCTTAAGGGCACCTATCTAACCAACAACCCGTGTAGTAAACGGGTAAGCTCCTCCATCTTGTACGGCTTTGCGATCATCCCGCTGAAACCGTATCTTCTGAAGTCAGACGTAATCGAATCGTTGGAATGGCCGCTCAAGACAACGGCCTTAACCCTGGGTCTATCTTTATGATCTCCTCTATAGTCTCCTTTCCCCCATCCCCTGATGTACGGTTAGATCCAGAATAACGACGTCAAAGGGATGCCTGGATTTTCTGGATCTCTCGTAGAAGTCTATCGCCTCTTGGCCGTCCGAGGCCGATTCACATTCGTATCCTAGTGACTTAGCATATCCATAAGAAGCATCCTTATAACCTCCTCGTCATCTATCACCGAGACCCTCCCCTTATGGGAAAGCGATCTTACCTCTCCTTCCTCTTCGGGTGTCTCACTCTCGGACGCTGGGAGATAGATCGTAGACATCGTTCCCACACCGGGCTCCGATTCCACCTTTACATATCCGTTTATGGTTCTTAATCACGGAATGCACTATAACAAGCCCAAGGCCGCTCCCCTTTTGCCTCGTCATAAGATACGGTTCAAACACCCTCTGTATATACTCCTTCGGTATGCCAACACCGGAATCGCTTATCGTTATTTTGACGTACCTGCCACTCCTAACAGGCAAGCTACCCGTCTGTAGAGGGACAGGTGGAATCGGTTCATCTAAGGTCACATTTTCTGCGCCTATCTTTATGACCCCACCGTTGGGCATGGCCTGGCAGGCGTTGACAATCAGGTTATTTATGGCCTGGTCCATCTGTCCGCTATTAGACCACAGTTCAGGAAAAAATAAATAAGGAAAACGGATCCCTTCTATGGTAGATTAAAAGGGATGCATCAAGAGGTTAGAAGGTTCGTCTTCCTAAACCCTCCAGGGATCTTAGAGCTTATACTTATCTCCTTCTTATTTATCATAGTCCTATATAGCGCTATAAGAAGCGGTAGGCAACTGGCGTCCATTGAGAAAAGGGTCGTCCTTACCTCGCTTCATCTATCTTCCCTTCTTCTCATGGTCTTTATACTCCTTAATCCGGCCATTAGAGTCGAAAACTACAGGGAAGAGAAACCAAACCTCGCCATCGTGGTCGACCACTCGTGGAGTATGAACCTAGAAGGGGATGAAAAGGGAACATCGAGGATAGGCCTTGTAAGGGATTTCCTGAAGGAACACGAAGGGTTTTTCTCAGGGATCAAGAAAGGCTCTTTTCTAAGCTACTACGTCTTTGATGAGTCGCTTAAGCCGTCCTCAGAGGACTTTATAAATACGAGTGCCCCAGACGGTAAGGGAACCGATATAGGCGGATTGATTAAAGGGCTTAAAGAAAGGCACGAATCTGGGGAGATCGACTCGGTTATCCTGTTTTCAGACGGTGCCGACAGGGGAAGAGACGTAGAAGGGGCAATGAGGGGCGTCGGGTTCCCTATATACACGGTTTTTCCCTCCGAAGAAGTGGCACGAGACATATGGATCGAGAGCGTAAAGGGGAACGAGGTCGCATTCGTGAGATACCCGGTTCCTATAGAAGTCGTGGTTAAGTCTCACGGGTTTAAGGGTATAAGTCTTCCCGTAACCCTAAAGGAGGGAGACAAGTTGGTTTCTATAGCGGAGGTATCCATAGAACCAGGGTCTGGGGAGGGAAAGACGAGGTTTCTCATCCAGCCGACATCGGTCGGAAGGAGGATCTACACGGTTTCCATCCCCGTCATTTCGGGCGATTCGATTAGGGAAAATAACGAGAGGTCCTTTGTAATGGACGTCATAATAAACAAGATCCGCGTCCTCCATATAGCGGGGAGCCCCTCCTGGGATGTAAAGTTCTTAAGACAGGTGCTAAAGAGAAACCCGAACATAGATCTGGTCTCCTTTTTCATACTGAGGGAGGCAACGGATCTCGTGTTTGCCTCTCAAAACGAGCTCAGCCTAATTCCGTTTCCTGTTGACGAGATATTCGGTAAAGAACTCGGGACATTCGATGTGGTTATATTCCAGAGCTTTGACTTCCGTCCCTACGGCATATACGGCTATCACCTTGAGAGGTTAAGGGACTACGTAACGGAGGAAGGCGGGGCGTTTCTCATGATAGGGGGTGATAAGAGCTTTGATAGCGGAAACTACGGAAGAACCCCAGTCTCCGACATACTCCCAGTCGAACTCGATTACGTCCTTGGGACGACCGAAGGGACATTCAGGGAGAATGGGTTTCAAGCCAAGATTACCCCGATTGGAGCGCACCACCCAATTATGAAGGTCATCCCGAATGAAAAGGTAAACGCCGATAACTGGAACGGTATGCCGCCTCTTGACGGGCTGAACAGGGTAGAGGGATTAAAGCCCAACGCCACCGTCCTTCTCGAGACGCCGGACGGTGAGCCCATACTCGTTATAAACCGGGTCAAATCCGGAAAGGTTGCCTCCTTTCTCTCCGATTCCTCATGGAAGTGGGGCTTCGTCCGTGGGGGCGAGGGGGAGGTTTCCCCCTACTATGAGAAGCTCTGGAACCGTTTGCTCCTCTGGCTTACAAACGACCCGGACCTCAAGGACATAAGGGTAGAGACGGATAGGTCTTCATACGGTCTGGGGGAAAGGGTGGGTGTTAGAATACGCATACTCTCCCCTGAAGATGGAGAAATAGGGATCGACTCCTCCTTTATTTCCCCAAGCGGCAAGGAGGTGGTATTAAGCCCTGAAAGAACTAGCTTGGATGAACTCAACTCCGAAATCCAGACGGAGGAATACGGGATCTATAGGGTTGGGGTTAACGCCGTAGAAGAGGCCGGCGTAGAATCGGAAGGCAAGAGGGACGAAACGGTGTTTCTCGTTGAGCCCCCTCAGAATGAGCTAAGAGGACCTACAACAAACGTGGAGCTACTTAAAACCATCGCGCAAAAGACAGGGGGGCACTTTATCACGGTTAAGGACGATCCTGAGGAGCTCGGAATCGATATCCCTCCAAAGAGAACCATAACCGGGTATAAGACGGTTAAGGTATGGGATAACCCCTGGTTCTTTATCGCTATCCTTGCCCTTCTCTCCTCAGAGTGGATACTGCGCAGGAGATGGGGGCTTAGATGAAGAACCGATGTCATGCGGATTCCCCTCCGCGTTTGGGAAACCCGCACTAAATCGTTTATATTATTCCTGGTTGTAGGTATCTTGTTCCGAGATCCAAAGACGGAGGATATGGCGTGCTTCTTGCAGTCGACATCGGAAACACGAACATCGTGTTTGGAATATTCAAGCAGAAGGAGATCATAAGTCACTGGAGGATCGGAACCGATAGAACCAAGACGTCTGACGAATACGGCGTTTTATTTAGAAACCTGATTGAGATACGTGGGATAAGCCTAAATTCCATTAAGGGTGCAGCGGTATCCTGCGTCGTTCCTCCTCTTCTTGAGGTCATCGTCTCCACACTAAGATCCTACTTCGATGTAAATCCCGTAGTTGTGGAGCCAGGAATAAAAACCGGGATGCCCATACTCTATCACAACCCCAGGGAGGTGGGGGCCGATAGGATCGTAAATGGAGTCGCGGCCTTTGACGAGTATAAGAGGAGCGTAATAGTAGTGGATTTTGGAACCGCTACGACCTTTGACTGTATATCGGAAAGGGGCGAGTATCTCGGGGGTGCCATTGCACCTGGGCTATTTATATCAGCCGAGGCCCTATTTGGAGCAACATCAAAGCTTCCCAAGGTTGAGATCACTATACCAAAGACGGTTATAGGAAAGACCACAGTTCAGAGCATCCAGTCTGGACTCACGTATGGATATGCAGGGCTTGTGGATGGAATCGTAGAAAGGATAAAGAAGGAGATGGGAACCCATCCCAGGGTAATTGCAACGGGGGGGGTGCAACCCTCATAGCGCCCGAAAGCAGGACAATAGAGCACGTCGATGAGTTTCTCACACTAAAGGGGCTTAGACTGATTTATGAGTGGAATACCACTTAGCTTTACCATTCGGGATCATAGAACGGAACACCATCACTACGACCTTATGCTGGATGTGAATGGAGCCCCAATGTTCTGGATTCTTCCTAGGGGCATTCCAAAAGAGGAGGGTGAAAGGAGGCTCGCCGTAGAGGATAACGATGGCCAAATCAAACCCGGGGGCATTGTGGAAGACGGGTACGGCGTCGGGAAGGCCGAGGTCTGGGATAGCGGAACCTATGAGATCAAAAAGAAGACAAGATCGAAGATAGAGTTTGAAGCGAAGGGCAAAAGACTCTTCGGTAGGTTCATACTTTTACTCCCAAGCTGGGGGAGATGGTGCAGGAAGAGGGTCTGGGTTTTAATCAGATTATAGTTTTAATAATCACCGCTTTGACATTCCAGTATAGGAGGGCTAACCTTTAGAGGCTAAAAAGGGAATCGGAGATCCATGCATACTAGAACGGTATATATACTCCTCTTATTAATCTTTTATCTCTTGCTTCCCTATCCAGCCAGAGCCGAAGAGCGAAGAAGCGATCTCTCTGTAATGAGGGCCATGGAATGGGAGCTAAACCGCTCCTGGCAGAAGCTCAGGTTGGAAGGATACGAGTCCCCTTATTTTATAAGCTATCAGATTAAAGACAACACATACTACAGTATAGAGGGGAAATACGGCGCTATTGTATCCTCTGAAAAGAACCGAACAAGGCGGCTTTTCGTTGATGTTCGTGTGGGGAATTACGAGTTTGACAATTCGATAAGGGGGCAGTCCGGGGGGAAGGTGCCCTTTTATAATGCATCCTATATCCCTATTGATAATGAAGTTGACGCCATAAGGGCGGTTTTATGGCAGGTAACGGATTATACGTATAAGGAGGCCCTCACACAGTACTTTAATAAGAAGGCAAACCGCGTGCAGAAGGTGGAAAGCGAGAGGCTGCCCAGCTTCTCCCGTGAGAGCGGTATCGTCTACTACGGCCCGGAGATCGATCTACCTTTTAATCCCAAGGAATGGGAATCTAAGATAAGAGAGATCTCCTCGGTCTATAAGGATTACAGGGAACTCATCGACGCCGATGTGGGTATAACGGCACAGAAGGAGACCACATACTTTATCAACACAGAAGGGACGCGCTATATAAGGGACGAGATCCTCTACTCGATAGACGCCGAGGTGACAACTAGGGCCGAGGACGGAGAGGTCATTAAAAACCATAGGAACCTATACTACGTCTCCCCGGAAGACCTTCCTTCGGTTGAAGGGATAAAATCTGTGATAAGAGATATGGTTGAGGAGACGCTCAAGGTGAGAAAGGCAGAGGTGCTTCAGCCCGTAACCGTTCCTGCCATACTCGAACCGGAGGCCGCTGGCGTCGTATTCCATGAGGCAGTGGGACACAGGCTTGAGGGTGAGAGGCAGATAGACGACAAGGAGGGGCAGACCTTTAAGGAAAGGGTGGGAGAAAGGATAATACCGACATTCCTTTCGATAACGGATGACCCCACTATGGAGAGCTTTAATGGAATCCATCTTATAGGGTACTACCCGTTTGACGACCAGGGGGTTCCCGGACAGAGGGTCCTTCTGGTTGAGAATGGGGTGTTGAGGAACTTTCTCCTTTCTAGAACCCCTATTAATGGCTTCTCCAAGTCAAACGGCCATGGAAGGGCATCCTACGGAAGGGCGCCGATGGCAAGGATGAGCAACCTCCTTATTAGGTCAAGTAGCGGATACCCGAGGGAGAGGCTTAAAGGGCTACTCATAAGGGAGATAAAGCGTCAGAGAAAGCCCTTTGGGCTTATAATAAAGAGGATGGAGGGTGGCGAGACAAACACGTCATCTTATGACTTCCAGGCTTTTAAAGCGACTCCGCTTGTCGTCTACAAGGTAGACCCGAAAACGGGGCATGAAACGCCCGTAAGGGGTGTAGAGATCGTGGGAACCCCTCTTGTTTCGATAAACAAGATCATAGCCACTGGGGATGACTACGCCGTATTTAACGGGTTCTGCGGAGCGGAATCCGGATATGTCCCGGTCTCCACAATCGCTCCAAGCATACTCCTCTCGGAGATAGAACTTCAGCGTATATCGGAGAAGAGGGAAAAACTCCCCCTTCTTCCCCCGCCGTTTTTTGACGGTCCTAAACCAGAAACTCCAGATACGGTGAAGAACCCATACATCAAAAAAGACCAGTAGCGTTTTCTATAAACTCAAGGACCCTGGCTTTTATGGAATCCCGGATCTCTCTTATCCTGGCTAGCCTTTCCTCCTTTGTTCCTTGAAGGGAGGAGGGGTCCTTAAAATCCCAGTGGAGCCTCTTAGCCACTCCGGGGAATGTCGGACAGCGCTCTGCACTCGTCTCATCACATACCGTTACAACGTAGTCGAACGTCTTACCCTGCTTAAGGAGATCGGCCGCACTCTTTGTCTTATTCATTGAGATATCTATTCCGATCTCCTGCATCGCCTCTACGACCAATGGATTCAGGGTGCCGGGCTCTAGGCCCGCGCTTTCGACCTCGAATGCGTCGCCGCCATAAAGCTTGAGAAACGCCTCTGCCATCTGACTTCTAGCGCTGTTGTGAACGCAGATAAAGAGGACCCTCTTCTTTTTCACTGTTTCCCTCCATTTTGGATATGGTAGTAGAAATAACGAAATGGTCAAGGAGTAATTAACCGTAGTTGGAGGCTAAATCTAAAAACACTTGACTCAGTACCTAGGTACGGAACTTATACTATGCATGGAGGTGAAAGATGAAGGGTTTAACCATAGGCCAATTGGCTAGGAATGCAGGGGTTAATGTTGAAACAGTCCGCTACTACGAACGCCGTGGTCTTATATCCAGACCACCCAGACCCAGTTCCGGGTACCGGCGGTATTCCCAAGATGCCGTCGCGCGTATCCGGTTCATTAAGCGTGCTAAGGAGTTAGGGTTCTCCCTCAAGGAGATATCAGAACTCCTGTCTTTACGAGTCAATCCGGATACCACATGCGGCGACGTAAAGAGGCGTGCAGAGGTAAAGATCGCCGACATTGAAGAAAAGATCCGATCCCTCCAGAAGATAAAGAAGGCTCTTACAAGATTGGTGGCGTTGTGTAAGGGACAGGGTCCAACGGGTGAGTGCCCTATAATGGAGGTGCTGGATAAAAACGGATGGAAACAGTAAAAGGGGACCAAAAGATGGCTTATAAAACTGAAAAAATTACGCTTCTTGCATTCATAGGTTCTTTAATATCGGGACTCGTGGCATCCCTATGCTGTATAGGCCCTTTAGTATTTGTGGTTCTAGGGCTGAGTGGAGCCGCCTTCTTTGAGAAGCTCGAACAATACAGATGGATCTTTGGAACGATGGCTTTTGGATTTTTAGCATCTGGGTTCTTTTTCGCCTATAGAGGCGGAGAAAAATGCAGTCCCGGTGCAAGCTGTGCAATAGATCCCAATAGAAGGAGATTAAATAGAATCCTTCTCTGGATAGCGTTCATACTGGTAGTTGCGACTGTTCTTTCACCGAGTATTATAGGTTTTTTTATGGACTAGAAGACCGAAATAAGGGGGTTAACGATATGAAGGCCTTAACCAAGGTCATAATCGTATTGGTAATGCTTTCAGGGGTTGCATTTGTGAATTTTTATCTTTGTTGTCCTACAGGTGAAGCTTTAGGTAAAGAAAGCACACCAAATACGAAAGAAGCCGTATTCAAAGTGGAGGGCATGACGTGTGGGATGTGTCCACTTACCATAAAAGCCGCTTTAAAGAGATTAGGTGGTGTAGTAAGCGCTGATGTCAGTTATAGAGATAAAGAGGCTAAGGTTAGCTACGAGGAAGACAAAGTCACAGTGGATGAGATAGTGAGAACTATTGAGAATGCTGGCTTTAAAGCAGTTCCTCTTGACAAGGAAGGGAAGTAAAGCAGCCCGTAAGTAAGAGCGAAGTAAATATAAAACCGGAACAGCGGGAGGTTCAAAAATGAGTGAGCAAGACCTTATAGTCCTGGGAGGTGGCTCTGCTGCGTTCGCCGCTGGAATAAAGGCATCAGAACTCGGAGCAAAGGTAGCCATAGCAGAAGGGGATGTTATAGGTGGAACCTGTCTTAACAGGGGATGCGTTCCCTCAAAGTTTCTGATTAAAGCGGCAGAGCTTTATCACATGCCAAGAAGAAACGGTTATGAGGGAGTTGAAACACATCAGGGAAAGGTAGATTTTTCAAAACTCATTTCTCAAAAAGATGCTTTGCTTAGTGAATTTAGACAGATGAAATACCGGGATGTTCTAGAAGCCTATCCAAATATAACCTATCTCCCTCACAGAGCTTATTTTGTATCGGGTAATGAAGTCCGAATTGGAGATAAAACCTATACAGCGGAAAAATTTATAATAGCTACGGGCTCATCACCCTGGATTCCTCCTATAAAGGGTATTAATCAGGTTGATTATTTAACAAGCACGAATGCACTTGAACTCAAAGAACTGCCAAAATCGATCATCGTTCTTGGCGGTAGTGCCGTTGGGCTTGAATTTGCCCAGATGTACGCTCACTTTGGCTCTAAAGTTACCGTTCTTGAAGTTATGCCACGACTCCTCCCGGGAGAAGAAGAGGAGATCTCCGAAGCTCTAAGAGGCTATCTTGAAGAAGAAGGCATAGAGATACATACAGAGGCAAGTGTTTTAAATGCAACTAGCAACGGGGGAAATAAGAAATTAACGGCAGAGATAAAAGGTAAGAAAATGGAGTTTGAGGGTGAGGCGCTTCTTGTGGCAACCGGAAGAAGACCGAATACCGCAGGGCTTGGGCTTGAGAAAGTGGGAGTTAAGCTGGATAAGAAAGGCGGGATAATTGTAGATGATGGGATGAAAACCTCGGCCCCTCACGTATGGGCTGCGGGGGATGTGGTAAGCGGAGTGCCTATGCTTGTCACCACTGCAGCGCGAGCAGGTAGCATTGCGGCGGAGAATGCCCTTACGGGAAGTAACAAAAAGATGGACTACTTATCTGTACCTTATGCGGTTTTCACAATACCCGAAGTTGCAGGGGTTGGGCTTGGAGAAAAAGAGGCGAGAGACAAAGGCTACAGGGTTAAAGTTGGATATTTGGATTTTAAACACGTTCCCAAGGCCGCGATAATACGGGATACAAGAGGGCTTATGAAAATGATCGTGGAAGAGGGAACAAACCGGATTCTTGGAGTTCGTATGGTTGCCCCCGAGTCGGCAGATATTATCCAAAAAGCCGCTCTTCTTGTTAAGTATAGAATAACCATCGAAGATGTACTGGATACGATAGATGTTTATCCCACTCTTTCAGAGTCAATAAAACTCTGCGCTCAAACCTTTAAGAAGGACGTAACAAGGCTCAGTTGCTGTGCTGACTGAGGGTTCGAGGAAAAACAAAAAGGAGGTTAACAATCATGGCCACAAAGCGCAAGATCGAGGTGTTCAGCGCAGGATGCTTTGCGTGTGAGGAGGCGATCGGGTTTATCAATCAAGCCGCATGTCCATCCTGTGAAGTCATTGTCCTAGACATAAAAGACCCCAATGTGGCAAGTCGGGCCAAGGACTTGGGTATCCACTCGGTTCCCGCTGTGGTAATTGACGGCAGGCCCGCCGATTGCTGTTTAGGGCGTGGTCCCAATGAAACCACGCTTCGGGCTTTGGGATTAGGACGATCGGTCTTCTGATGTATGGATTCGATAATCCTAATACATTCTCATAATACTGGAGTTCCCGATAGCGATGCTTGTTGAAGGCCTTTATTTCTAACCGTTAAGAATATTACCCTGCGAGTTCGGTTTCAAGTGAGGGGATTAATACCAGGGGTAAAAGAAGACCCCACTTGGTGTTTAGTACTGTCGTTTTTCTACCTCTCTCATCCCTTTACTCCGGTACTTGAAACCCTACATAAAAACCAGCATCATAATGTAGGTCATGGAAGCTACTTTGGAGGCGAGGGAGATTGAGTAAAGTTACGATCTATACAACCGATTACTGTCCTTACTGCCATGCTGCAAAGGCCTTTCTTAAGGATAAGGGGATAAAGTACGAGGAGATAGACATCACAACGGACCAAAGGACGAAGAGAAGGGTTATGGAAGAACTAGGCTGGAAAACGGTGCCTATAATTCTAATTAACGGTAATCTCATCGGTGGATACGAGGATCTTAGAGCCTTGGATAGGGAGAAGAAGCTGGATGAAATGCTTTTAACGACCACGGACTAGGCGGGTTTGACTCCCCTCAAGCTCTCATTTAACCTAAAACCCTAATGAATGTAAGAACGAGATTCGCACCGAGCCCAACGGGGGCGCTTCATATAGGCGGCGCACGTACCGCAATCTTTAACTGGCTTTTTGCCAGGCACTATGGTGGGAAATTCATCCTGAGGATAGAGGATACGGACCGGACGCGTTCGACAGAGGAGTCCATAGCCGAGATACTGGACGCCATGACCTGGCTTGGACTCGATTGGGACGAGGGGCCGTTCAGGCAATCCGAAAGGCTCTCCATATACCAGAGACACGCAGAGAGGCTTCTCGAGAGTGGAAAGGCCTATAGGTGCTACTGTACCCCTGAGGAGCTAGAGGCAAGGAGAAGGGAGGCGCAGGATAAGGGGAGGGTATATAGATACGAGGGTAAGTGCAGAAGCCTGATATCCCATCCCCAGGGCTTGCCATTTGCCATCCGCCTTATGACCCCCGATATAGGGAGTATAAGGGTTGATGACCTCGTGAGGGGAACCATAACCTTTGATGCCAAGGAGATCGACGATTTCATTATACAAAAAACGGACGGGTTTCCAACCTATAATTTCGCCGTGGTGATAGACGACGTCACGATGAATATAACGCACGTGATACGCGGGGATGACCATATCGCAAACACCCCAAAACAGATCCTAATCTACGAGGCCCTTGGGTACGAGATCCCAAGATTCGCCCATGTATCCATGATACTCGGCCCTGACAAGACGAAGCTCAGTAAGAGACACGGGGCCACCTCAACCATCGCCTATAGGGAGATGGGTTACCTCCCGGAGGCCCTTGTAAACTATCTCACGCGCCTCGGCTGGTCTTATGGGGATCAGGAGATATTCTCAAGAGAGGAATTGATCGAGAAATTCACGCTCGAGAGCGTAGGGAAATCCCCCGCCGTCTTTAATCCCGATAAGCTCCTCTGGCTAAACGGCTGGTATATGAGGAATAAACCCGCCTCAGAGATCGCAAAACTCGTGATTCCCTTTCTCAAGAGGAGGGGGTTTCATGTCACACTGGACGAAAGGCTTATAAAGATAGTGGAGAGCCTAAGGGAAAGGGCAAAGACCCTTGTGGAGCTTGCCGAATTGGCCGATTACTTCTTCACGGAGGAGATCAGGTACGAGGAGGCGGCTAGGGGGAGGTTTCTCACACCAGAGATAATCCCTATATTGGAGACCCTGATTGACAAGCTCTCTTCCGTAGAGGATTTCTCCGTACCCGCATTGCAAAAGGTATTCGGAGAGATTATTGAGCAGAGAGGGCTAAAGATGGTACAGATCGCCCAGCCCGTGAGGGTCGCACTTACCGGAAGAACCGTAAGCCCTGGGATATTCGAGGTTATGGAGATCCTGGGGAAGGATAAGGTGATAGGAAGACTAAAGAGGGCGGTTCGTTCGATCTCCCCTGGGAGATGAACCGAGGACCGTTCCGGTTCTGTCGAGGATTAGGGAATTAGTGGTCCTAGTATTTATAGAATCCCTTTCCCGTCTTCCTACCCAGCCATCCTGCACGGACCATCTGACGGAGAAGAGGGGCGGCTCGGAATTTCGGGTCCTGAAACTCCCGATAGAGGACGTCTATTACATCTAGGGTCACGTCAAGCCCTATGAGGTCTATGAGTGCAAGTGGGCCGATCGGCTGGTTTGTTCCGAGCTTCATCGCCTTATCTATGTCTTCGGCGCTTCCCAGGCCATCCTGGAGGGCGAATACGGCCTCATTTAGCATAGGCATGAGGATGCGGTTTACGATAAACCCCGGAACGTCTTTGGTTTTAACCGGATCCTTTCCGAGGGATCTTGAGAACTCGTATGCAAACTCAAACGTCTCGTCGGAGGTCGTGAGGGACTTTATTACCTCTACGAGCTTCATAACCGGGACCGGATTAAAGAAGTGCATCCCCACCACCTTATCCGGCCTCTTCGTGCCTATGGCGATCTCCACGATGGGAAGAGAGGAGGTGTTTGTGGCGAGTATAACATCGGGGCGGGTAGATGCGTCAAGCCTTTTAAACGTCTCCTTTTTCACGTTCATGTTTTCAAACACGGCCTCTATAACCAAATCGACATCCCCTATGTCCTCAAACCTCGTGGTCGTATGTATTCTGGATAATATGGAATCGCTGTCTTCCACCTTGATCTCCCCCTTTTTTACAAGTCTTGACAGACTGCCCTTTATCGCATTAATCCCACGTTCGAGGGCCGAATCGGAAACATCGATAAGAACCACATCCCTTCCGCTTGAGGCTACGACCTGGGCGATTCCTGAGCCCATCGTTCCCGCCCCAATGACTCCCACCCTTTTTACGTCTTCTACGTTTAAAGCCATTGCGACCTCCTTTATCCTAAGGGTTATTGGTTTCAAACGGTATTATACCCAACGAATCGAAGTAGTAGAGGTGTTATAGCTTCCCCCTACGGCTTTGCTTTTATGAAAAAGGAGGTGGTGGAGGAACGACAAAAGCGATAGCGGTTACCCAATACCAACGATAAGCCCGTCTTTCATCTCTACTATCTTTTTTGTTCTTTGTGCTAGGCCTAGCTCGTGGGTTACCATTAGTACGGACTTACCCTTTTCATTTAAGTTTAAGAATATATCCATAACCATCTCTGTGTTTTTAGAATCGAGGTTTCCAGTTGGCTCATCTGCCATAAGTATTTCAGGGTCGTTGGCTAAAGCCCTTCCTATTGCCAATCTTTGCTGTTCACCGCCTGACATTTCGTATGGTTTTCTCTTCTCTTTTCCCCCTAAGCCGAGCTCCGATAAAAGAGCGTACGCTTTTTCTTCCGCTTCTTTTCTGGTCGTTTTTCCTTTTAGCATAGGCACCATTATGTTTTCAGCGGCGTTTAGCTCGGATATCAAATAGTGAAACTGAAAAACAAACCCTATCTTCTTGTTCCTGATTTCGGATAGCAGCTTTTGGTTCTTAAAATCTATCTTCTGACCGTCAAATACGATCTCACCGGCCGTAGGTTCGTCGAGTAAACCCAAGATATACATCAAGGTGCTTTTTCCCGAACCCGAAACGCCTATAATACTCACGAAATCACCTTCATCTATGGAAAGGGATATTCCTTTTAGTATCTCACTGTCTCTTATCGTCTTCCTTATATCCTTTGCTTCTAGAATAGCACTCATCCACCACTCCTAAAGATATCCACGGGAAAAAGCCTTGATGCTTTGAACGAAGGGTAGAAAGAGGCGAGGAAGGAAAACGTAATGGCAAAGATAAAACCATAGACGAAATACATGGGGTTCCTATCCAAAATAAATCCCTTTGCCCTTATGATCCCAACCAGTTCAAAGCGAAGCGAAGAAAGCCATTGCTGAAGTGCGTAGCCGAATATACATCCAACAACAGCCCCGATCAACCCGATCAATAATCCCTGAAAAACGAAGATCTTTGTAATTTCTCTATCCTCAAAACCCATTGCCTTAAGGATCGCTATGTCTCTTTTTTTCTCAAGGACGGTCATCATCATTATGTTAAATATTCCAAAGGCCGAGACAACGAGAATGGCAAACACTATCATGTACGTTATCCAGCTCTGCATCCGAAAAATCTGAAGGAAATTGCTATAGGCCTTCTGCCAACTTTCGGCGTAGTATCCGGTATCCTTCGATATTTCCCTTGCCATACTTTCTGCCTGGTTTACGTCCCTTATTTTGAAGATCAATTCGTTTACCTGATTGGGCTTATCCAGTATGGACTGTAAGGCTCTAAGGTGTAGATAGGCCCTTGTTTGATCTAAAGCCGTAATCCCAGAATTAAAGAAGTCTACTACTTTTAGAATATGGATACTTCCGTTTGGTGCGATAAGGGTTATCTTTTTTCCAACTTCCTTTACCCCCAGGTCTTTTGCAACAAGCTTGCCAAGGATAATGCTGTTTCTGTCTATTGAAATCTGATCGAGTTTTCCAAGTTCCATGAATCTATTTATTATTGAAGCTTTGACTTCGAGTTTGGGATCGATTCCAAACATACTCACGGACTTTTCCTTTGTTCCGTAACGGATTATTGCCTGACCTGTGAGGTGTGGAGCGACTCCTATTATTCCCTGGCCGCCCTGGTACTTATCTATAATGAACTTATACTCTACTATCTTGTCCTTTATATCCTTTGGTTTTGAACCGAGTACCCTGGATACGATGTTCTTGCCGTAAGCGAGTCGTAGAATCCTATCGCTTTCATCCTGCTCCTCAGTCTTAAGGGTTATATGTGCATTCACATCCACCGCCTGCTCTATAAAATAGGACTGGAACCCCTTCATAACCGAACTCATCACAATAAAGGCGGTGACGCCTATGGCAACGCCCAGTATGGATACTATTGCCTGTCTTTTCCTCTCCATAAGCAGCTTTAAACCGAGAAAAGTTATGTAGTTCACTTGATGATTATCTCCTGTCCTTCCTTAAGGCCCTCAACGACCTCTATATAATCTTCACTTTCTATCCCGACTTTTATAGATTTCTTCACGGGTTTTCCGTTGCTTAAAACCCGCACGTGACCGTCTTTATAAGCCTCCTTGCTAATAAACAAACCCTCCCTGTCGGATAGGATGATATTTGCTTCCACGGTTATTCCAATCGTAATGTTTTCGGGATAATCCACGTCTGCCTTGACCTTGACGGTCCTCGTTTTTCTATCGGACTCCTTTTCGATTAATCTGATTTTCCCCTCAAATACCTTATCTGGAAATGCATCTGTGTTAACGAGTACTTTTAAGCCCTCTTTGATTAAAGGAATATACTCCTCATCTACGAGTAACACGGTCTCTAGATTTTTCGTATCTCCTACGGAAAACAACTCGTTATTTTGAACCATGTTGTTAACATAATCCCCTTCGTTCACAAATCTTCTTAAAATCTCTCCATCAATCGGGGATCTTATAGAGTACTTGTCGAGTTCCTTGACAAGGGCTTCTTCTTTTGCCTTTAATGTGTCTAGCTCTGTTTTAAGCGAATTTATTGCATCGCTATAGCTGTCAAGGGATTTTTGGTATTCTTTTCTTGCTATAT
Organism: uncultured Spirochaetia bacterium; assembly: GCA_964636885.1. Classification (GTDB taxonomy): domain Bacteria; phylum Desulfobacterota_D; class UBA1144; order Nemesobacterales; family CSP1-2; genus CAZWVA01. The sequence goes on along the minus strand of CAZWVA010000007.1, from coordinate 5,498 downwards.
CATAACTCCTCTCCGCCTCCTGATAGGATTCACTTGAAATTATGCCCTTTTTTAGCAGTTCCTTTCTTCTTTCGTAAGTCTTTCTAATATGTTCGAGATTTAATCTTTTTATCTCTATATCCTCTTTTAAGGCTCTCCGGTAGTCTGAGTCTTCGTTCAATCTATTCTGGACAAAGTCGATTTGGGTTCTGATCTCTATAAGGTTCTTTTTTAAGGGTTCATTGGATATTGTAGCGATTAATTGCCCCGTTTTTACCCTGCTTCCTTCTTTTAAGTAGATTCTCTCTATGTATCCTGAAACCTCAGGTTTAAGAGCAACGCCATTTACAGAATCCACGTATCCGGAGGCATAAACGGACTTTACAACCCTCTTTTTTTCAACCTTTTCTGTTTTTACACTATTGTCACTATTTAAAAATAGGAATAAAAATAGCCCCAGAATAATCGTTAAAAAGAGAATAAAAACACCTTTTCCATTAATCATCATAGGACTTATTCTAACTCACTTCTTTATTTTCCTTAAAAGTAAGGGCACTACGCTTGGAACACCTCTACATGTGCTCCTCAAAAAACGCTTGCTCGGTTTTCGTAAGCCTACCATTTATCCATAGTATAAGGTGTACATTCGCACATAGATATCTCTTCTTTATAATTAAGATTTAGCAATTCATATGCCAATGGATTCTTCTAGCGTTTACAGTGGGTTATGAAACGGACTAAAAAGCCGGATGTCGTGTTATCTGACACCTCTAATCCGTTTGGGATTCATTTTATGAATAAGCCTTTTCTATATCCTGATAGATCTCAAAAATCGAGCTTATGAGATAGGGTTGGAGTTCCTGTGGTTTCTTTCGGTTGAAAGAAACCTGTATGCGGATTAAAATACCAAAATGAGGGTAATCGGGCTTACCGGGAATATCGCATGCGGAAAGAGCGTAGTGGCAAGGATGTTTGAGGAGCTTGGCGCGAGGATTATCGATGCGGACCTGATCGCTAGGCTGGTCGTAGAGCCGGGGAAGCCCGCATGGGAGGAGATCGTCGAGAGATTCGGGAGGGGGATTCTAAACCCCGACATGACGATTAACAGGGGTAGGCTTGGGGATATCGTCTTTAGAGATAAGGAGAAAAGAGAGGAACTAAACAGGATCACGCATCCGAGAATCATAGAGAGGATAAAGGAACTAATAGAAGAGTACGAGAAAAATGGGGTAGGGGTTGTGATAGTTGAAGCGGCCCTCATCGTGGAAAAAGGGGGGATGAAACCCCTTATTGAGGATCTTATAGTCGTTACCTCGGACGAGGAGACCCAGATTAGAAGGCTCATGGAAAGGAGCCGATTATCAAGGGAAGAGGCGCTCTCACGCATCAGGTCCCAGATGCCGAGTTCTGAGAAGGTTAAATACGCGACCTATGTGATAGATAACTCCGGTACACTGGAAGAGACGAAAAAACAGGTTGAAGAGGTCTGGAGGAGGATAGGTTCACGGGTTGTATCCCGTTTTGATTAATCCGTGTTTATCTGGTATAGTCTTAACCTTTCTGAATTCTTGAGTTATCTCTACACATAGCGTCTTAGAGAGGTGAGGTCAGGTAAGACTGCAAAACCCGTGTGTATTAGGTCGCTCGAACGAATCCCGATCCCCTGGCTTGCCAATTCCATTGTTCAAGAGTAGATTTTTTCGAGCTTAAGATCAGGGAAGGAGTCAAAAATGAAGGATAAAATCGCACTTCTTGAGGAAAAAGAGAGAGAGGCCGAACTGGGCGGCGGCCCAGAGAGGATTCGGAAACAACACGAGATGGGAAAGCTTACGGCAAGGGAGCGGATCGATCTTCTTCTCGATAAGAACACATTCGTCGAGCTCGATAAGTTTGTCGTACATAGGTGCACGGATTTCGATATGGATAAGAAGAAATACCTGGGTGACGGTGTCGTAACGGGATACGGAAAGATCGACGGACGTCAGGTTTTTGTCTTTGCTCAGGATTTTACCGTTTTTGGCGGTTCCCTTGGGATCGCTTATGCGAGGAAGATATCGAAGATCATGGATCTTGCTATGGAGGTCGGGGCCCCTGTTATAGGACTCAACGATTCTGGTGGGGCAAGGATACAGGAGGGGGTGGAGAGCCTTGCGGGTTACGCCGATATATTCTTAAGAAACGTGCTCTGTTCCGGGGTCGTTCCCCAAATATCGGCCATTATGGGGCCGTGCGCGGGAGGAGCCGTATACTCCCCTGCAATGACGGATTTTATCATAATGGTTAAGAACACGAGCTATATGTTTATCACGGGTCCAGACGTCATAAAGGCCGTTACACACGAGGAGGTAAGCAGAGAGGAACTCGGTGGGGCGATGGTTCATAATTCGACGAGCGGAGTAGCGCATTTTGCCGCAACCGATGACCGTGAGTGTCTCCTTCTCATCAGGGAGCTTATGGGTTTTCTTCCATCAAACAACATGGAGGACCCGCCGAGGGTTCCGTGTGATGATCCTGTGGACAGGCGCGATATGAGCCTTAGGGAAATCGTTCCTGAGAACCCCAATAAGCCCTACGATATGAAGGACGTGATTCGAAGGGTGGTTGACGATGGATACTTCTTTGAAATCCAAGAGCACTTTGCTCAGAATATCGTAATCGGGTTTGCGAGACTGGGAGGCCGTGTTGTTGGGGTGGTGGGGAATCAGCCAAACGTGCTTGCGGGTTGCCTCGATATAAACGCTTCTATAAAGGGTGCTAGGTTCGTTAGGTTCTGTGACTGCTTTAACATCCCGCTTCTCACACTAGTGGACGTACCGGGGTTTCTCCCAGGCACTGCCCAGGAGTGGGGTGGAATCATAAAGCACGGGGCAAAGATCCTCTATGCCTACTGCGAGGCAACGGTGCCAAAGGTCACCGTAATAACGAGGAAGGCTTACGGTGGTGCCTACGACGTTATGTCCTCGAAACACCTAAGGGGGGATATAAACCTCGCCTATCCGACGGCGGAGATCGCGGTTATGGGTCCTGAGGGCGCCGTGAATATAATAGCCAGGAGGGAGATCGAGCAGGCCGATGACCCGGATGCTGAAAAGGCGAGGCTTGCCGCTGAATACAGAAAGACATTTGCGAATCCGTACAGGGCCGCAGAGCTCGGTTACATAGACGAGGTCATAAGGCCTGAGGATACAAGACCAAGGGTAATAGGGGCCTTCGAGATGCTCGAAGGGAAAAGACAAACGAATCCCCCGAAGAAGCATGGGAACATTCCATTATAACGGAGAGTGGCTGGGTATTGGAGCATCAACGGAAACGAATAGGTGCAAGAACGAGGTACAGTATATACGATGAATCGTTTATAGATTTAAATTTTTGTTCACCGGTTCTTAAATAGTCGAATATGGGGAAAAAGAAGATGTTCAATAAGATTCTCATTGCAAATAGAGGGGAGATCGCCGTCCGTGTTATAAGGGCTTGTAGGGAACTGGGCGTAAAGACGGTGGCGGTTTATTCCGACGCAGACCGCCGTTCGCTTCACGTTGCGATGGCGGATGAGGCGTATCATATCGGACCCCCCGCACCGGGGGAGAGTTACCTGGTAATAGAAAAGATAATAGATGCGGCAAAGCGCTCGGGTGCGGAGGCTATTCATCCAGGCTATGGATTTCTTTCCGAGAAGGAGGCGTTTGCGGAGGCGTGCGAGAGAGAGGGAATCGTTTTTATCGGGCCCTCGTCCGAGACCATACGCCTCATGGGGGATAAGATAACGGCAAGAAAGATCGCACAAAAGGCGAAGGTCCCACTTGTTCCCGGCTCGGATGGAGCCGTAAGCGACGTGGAGGCCGGTGTGATCGCAAAGAAGATAGGTTATCCCGTCATGATAAAGGCCTCTGCAGGCGGTGGTGGAAAGGGAATGAGGCTCGTAAGAAGGGAAGGGGAGTTTGAAAGCTCGCTCCGTATGGCAAGAAGCGAGGCCCATTCCGCATTCGGAGACGATTCCGTCTATATAGAGAAATTCATTGAAAGACCACGCCACGTCGAGATTCAGGTAATAGGGGACTCCCATGGGAACGTTTTACACCTCTTTGAGCGTGAGTGTTCTATCCAGAGGAGGCACCAGAAGGTCATCGAAGAGGCCCCTTCTCCCACCATAAGCCCGAAGACGAGAAAAAAGATGGGAGAGGTGGCTTTGAGGATAGCGAAGGCGGTTTCATACCGTGGTGCCGGAACGGTCGAGTTCATAATGGATCAGAAGGAGAACTTCTATTTCCTTGAGATGAATACACGCGTTCAGGTCGAACACCCTGTAACCGAGATGATCACGGGGTTCGACATAGTAAAGTGGATGATAAGGATCGCAACGGGTGAGGAGCTTCCATTTAAGCAGGGCGATATTCCAATGAAGGGCCATGCGATCGAATGCAGGGTTTATGCCGAAGATCCTGAGATGAAGTTCCTTCCCTCTCCGGGGAGGCTTGAATACGTAAGGACACCGAGCGGTCCAGGCATAAGGGACGATTCAGCCATATACAGCGGGTACGAGGTAACGCCCTTTTATGACCCGATGCTATCTAAGCTCATAGTATGGGCTGACACGAGGGAAGAGGCGATAAGGAAAATGAGAAACGCCCTGAGAGAGTACATGGTGCTCGGAGTGAAAACCAATATCGGTTTTCTCTCCAGGGTGATGGAGAACGAGGAGTTCATCCGAGGCGATATTGACACTGGTTTTATAGAACGCCATCCTGAGCTTTTAACATCAAACAGCAGTATTGAGCACGCCCTCATTGCAGCGGCTCTAGCCATGAGGAATTCGACAAAAGAGACGGACTCTTTAAAACAGGCACGGGTATCAAACTGGAAGTTCTTTGCCAGAAAACTAGCCGTATCGGGGAAATCCTTACTATGATATACACGTTTAAATTTCAGGATCAGATCTATAGAATCGGTCTAGAGGAAGGAAAGCAATTAGAGGTCGAGATTGACGGGAGGAGGATCCCGGTCGAGTTTCAAAGGATAGATGAGAGGTTCTACTCGATCTTGATAGAGAATAGATCGATAGGGGTCGGTATATTAAGGAGAGGAAAGAAGGTTGAGGTCTTTATAGACGGGAACCTCTATGAGTTTGAGGCGATTTCGGAGAGAGAAAGGCAGAGCGGTTCTGCTCTTATATCCGGGGTCCAAGAGATAAAGTCTCCTATGCCGAGCCGCGTGGTAAAGGTCCTAAAAGAAGCCGACGAGGAGGTGGAGGAGGGTGAGGGTGTCATCGTTATAGAGGCTATGAAGATGGAGAGCGAACTCAAATCGCCGATTGACGGGAGGATAAAGGAGATCAGGGTGAAGGAGGGAACGGCCGTCGAGGGCGGCACCGTGCTTGTAGTGATATCATCGGAGTAGGTAGGGTATAGTGTCATCCCGTCCTGGCGGAATTCACTATGGACAATGACCTCTGGGTTATGTAAATATGAGTCCTATGGTAAAGAAACTCTCCGCATTGATGGTGGTTTCCTTCCTCCTCTTCT
>CAZWVA010000006.1:45815-72980 GCA_964636885.1 uncultured Spirochaetia bacterium | reverse complement strand
ACCTGCGACCTCTTGCGCGTCAAGCAAGCGCTCTCCCCCTGAGCTACGCGCTCAAGAAATCGTAAATCTTTATTTTACTTTGGTAAAACGCTTGCTGTCAAGGATACTTCGGTCAAAAATCCCTTTTATCCTCTCCTACGCTCGGAAGCATCCTCAAATCAATGGTGAGTCAGTATCTAACCACCCCCAACCCAAGCGGCTTACGCCTTTTCCAGAACGAGATTAAATACAGAGGAGTCAACGTTAACCGTGTCCCTCAGCCCTTCGTGGACAGAGATATATATCCTATCGCCGTAGCGCGAAAGCCGTTTCAGGAGGCGATTTAGATGCTCCAGATGGGGCTCGTGAAACTCCTCTATGTGAAGGGTAACAGAAGAGGTCGTGTTTTTAAGAACCTGCTCCAGGTGATTTGCAGCTCTTACAAAGAAATCGTGATCCAGTAGTCCCTTAATCGAGATGGAAAGGTTGGCGGCGGCGTTTTTCATCTGTTTTAGAGATACCTCCAGTACACCACCGTTGAGATAGCCCTGGAATGCCTTCTCGATTAACCCGAGGTAGGTATCCGCCTTTTGATTCACTCTATCGTATTCCTGAACGAAATGACGATCAACGTAGTCCTTCATTGCCAGTCCGACAACCCAATCCTGTATCACAACGTGGATCTGGTTAGGTCTCAAGAAGGGTATGGATCTCAAGAAATGGTAGATACGCGAAATCCCCCCCGGTATTACCCCTTTAGTGATAAACTTGACCAGGGACTTTAACTGCGTTCCAAGGGGATACACGTTTCTGTAGATCGGATCCTTCAGATAACGGGTCTTGTTCCTGATACGGTCTGCAATAGTTCGATCCTTAAGCAACCTGTAATAGAGGTTGCGATAGCCGTTTATCATCTCATCGTAGCTCATCCGCTTAGGAATAACGTTCGTGCGTAGCTTCGTGTTATCCGTTGCGCTAATCGCATCAGGCATGAGTCTCCCCTCCTTCTCCAGTCTCTCATATAGAGGGGTTTTCGGGATAGCGGTTAAAAGCCCGATCATCGCCGCCTGAATCCCCGACTTCTTTATAAACTCGTACTGTAGGTCAAAGGTGCGAACCGTATCGTTATCAAACCCAACGATAAACCCGGCAAGAACCTCGATGCCGTAAGAGTAGATCTTCATAATCGAAGAGAGTATATCCTGCCGTGTGTTTTGAAATTTCAAGGTTTCCTTTAAACTCTCCTCATCCGGGGACTCGATTCCAATAAAAACCCACCCGAAGTTGGCTTCTCGGAAGAGCCTAAGAAGCTCGTCGTCCTGGGCGAGGTTTAAAGAGGCCTCCGTCCCAAAGAGGAATCTATAGTTGTGTTTCTTTTGATAGTCCCTGAGAAACACCATGAGCTTCTTGGCAACGGGCTTATTTCCGATCAGGTTGTCATCGACAAAAAAGACGTTTCTTATATTTAATCTTCTCAGTTCATCGAGTTCCCTACCCACCTGTTCAAATGATTTGGTTCTGGGTTTACGTCCAAACATGATTATAATGTCACAGAACTCGCAGCGGAAAGGACATCCCCTCGAGAACTGCAAGCTTACCGCCTGGTATCTATCCAACTTTAAGAGGTCAAAACGTGGAACAGGAGAATCTTCAAGAGAAACCTCACCCGTTTCGCGATAGAGCTTTTTGGGAACCCCAGACTCGAAGTCCCTGCAAAAATCCCTCCATATATACTCGGCCTCACCTGCCACAACGGTATCTGCAAGATGTTCATAATACTCAGGGCAGAGTGAGGCGTAGCTTCCACCAGCAACGACATAGTACCCCTTGTTCTTATAGAAGGTTAAGAGTTCCCTCTGCCTCTTAAACTGAACGCCCATTCCGCAGATCCCTATTATATCCGCTTTGGGATGCAAGGGTATGGACTCTATATTCTCATCGATTATTTCAACCTCCCAGTGAGAAGGGCACATCGCCGCAAGCGTAGCCAGTCCCAAAGGAGGGTTTATCGTTCTTATATTACCGGGCATAACCGTATCTACGGCCCATTTAAAGCTCCAAAAGCTTTCAGGAAACCTTGGATTTATGAGTAATAATCTCATTGTCTTCATCCCCCATCGATTATTTGAACTAAATAGCTATTATTCACTTTAAATAGCCTTAAATCCAGGCTTGCATTGTAGACTATTTTGGAAGGAGAATCAATAGTCGTTACTCAAGGTTTAGGTATCCATCTCGTATCTTTTAGAATCCAAGGGCTGCTTCTCCTTAACGGATGGCATATAAAACTAAACGGGAGTAACCCTAAGATACTAGGATCACTCCCGTTCTCTTAAAGGAGGATGGAGGATGACTCGGTTAAGTCTTTAAATTAATTTTATATATAAAAATAAAGTATATTACTTTAAATGTCAAGGGTTATTTTTTTTACCCTTAAATCGGTGACTTAAGCCATATTGGCGTACGCTTTCTGGTCATGACAACCGAATCATAGAAAAACTAAGGACTCCAAGGTGTGTAGTCTATTTTATGGATCCTTTCGAGTGAGAAAGCCACAGAACGGGATAGCTTCTCACCATATTCCGCAATCCATTCGGGAGGAGCGGCGCGGTAGAAGTGATCGAGGGTCATCCACTCACCGCCGTCCTTTATCCCTCCATCCTCGACATTCACGAGGAAAGCGGTCATATCTCCAGCGTCCATTGCGTTTATTACCCTACACTCAACATAAGAATGGGCGTCCTTGAGTACGGGACTCCCGGTTACTCCCAAGGTATAAGGTATGTCCTTTAGTTTATCCCTTTCCCTACCGGTATAGAAACCAAAGTCCCTCACCAACTGGAGCTGGTTTTTCTTTAAAAGATGCACGGCAAAGGCCCTGCTGTTTATGATAAATCCGTGTGTGTAATTCCCCTTCCAGATTCCCACAAGAAGCCTCGGAACGGAATGAACGATAGAGGCCGTAATTACGGTAACGGCTATCTGTGCGTTCACCTTGCCTTGCCACGAACTCGTTATCGCAACAACAGGGGCAAGAGACCAAAATATCCCTGAAATAGAAGCCCCCTCTTCCCTACCCATTTATGCCCTTCTTAGAATCGGATTAGAGCATATATTAACAGTCAAATAAAGGATTTTAAAGTGCCTTGGTTTTGGGTAAAATCTTCGACTTAAAGAACCGTATTTCTCCTAAGTAGGGGTTCGGGTTGTCTAAAGAGGGTTTTTTCTGCTCTACACTATCACTAGAAGCGGCAGAGGAGATGTTTGCTTCTGCCCCAAGGGTGGACGTCTGGCTTCTACTCGAATACAGGGAGGCCTGGGATGAGAATGCGTTTCCATCGAGCAGGGTCCCGGAGGTTGTAAAAAAACGTTTATCCGAATACCTAGGCTCCATTCCCAATTGCCGTCTCCAGTTAATAAAACGCCATAATAACCCCGAGGGCAACATAAGGTTCTATATAGGAATTTCAGACGAAATAGAGCCAAGGCTCTTTGAATTCAGCCTATCCGGATATGAGGACGTGCTCTCTCTAGACATCCCAAAAATCATGAGGGGAAGTCACCACTTAAAAAGTGAGCCTCTTTTTCTAGTATGTACCCACGGCACACATGATAAGTGTTGCGGCAAATTCGGTGTACCGGTCTATATGGAGGCGGCAAAACAGGAAAACGGATCTTCTATATGGCAGTGCACACACGTGGGAGGGCATAGGTTTGCGGCCAATCTCTTGTGTCTTCCCCACGGCATATACTACGGCCGTGTCAGAGAATACGATGTCGGTGGTCTAATCGGGGATTATAAAAACGGCCACATCAACCTTAAGAACTACAGGGGACGGTCGTGCTATAGCCCGGATGCTCAGGCTGCAGAGTACTTCTTAAGAGTAAACACCTCCATAAGTAAAATCTCAGGCTTCAGGCTTAAGGAAATCAGAAAAACGGATGAAGACAACTCGATTGTCGGATTTATTTCTGAGACGGATAAAAGGGTTCACCTAATCGAGATCCAACGGAATCCACACGCACTTGAAAACTACACGAGTTGCAAGGACGAGAACAAATCACCAATAGCCCAATACAGATTGATCGGATATAGAACGCTCTAGAGCTACAACTAGCCGCGTTTTCCCCTGAATAGATACCCCTCTTTCATCAGACTCGCCGGTAAATACCTCATCGGTATTTTCAGCAATTTGAGAAGAGAGAAACCACAGCTTGTAAACGCCTTTATGATCCTTTCTTGGCTATAGGGCTTAAACACAAACGCCGTGCCAAGAAGCTTACCCCATATATTGTCTTTCACGGGGGAATTAAAGAAATAGCTTGCGGGTTTAAGGTAATTGGAAAGGTTCCTTATCGCGTCTTCGGGATAAACGTATTCCAAAACGCCACAGGTCACAACCAGATCGAATTTCTCATTCGCGATCTCCGGTATAGGCTTAGTGGCATTTGCGATAAACGTCCTAACCGAGTTAGTCAGACCCTTATTCTTCAAAGTGATTTTTAATTCTTCGATCATATTCTCATTTAAGTCAAAGGCCACGATCTGGGCGTTGGGAAACCGCCTCAATATAGCCAGTGTGAACTGACCAGTACCGGCACCAGCATCCAAGACCTTGATCCGTTTGTTCTCTGGAAAGGGTAGTTGCTTAACAAAGAAATCATAGGCCCTTTTGGTACCGTTGAGGTATAACCCAACGTCGTATATCTTTGCGAGTTTTGAATACAGCTCGTTATGGTTCATGTATTCTTAAAAAGCCCGTTTGTTTTTTAGATACTACGAAAAAAATTGTCTAATTATAACACAAACTTTTAATGTTGCTACTACCTAGAAAAAAATCAGAATCCATTCCCTTTAGTCGTTATGGCAAGGGCTACGAATGAACAACCACCCTCCTGAAACGGCTTGAATCACGCCCTTAAGATAAACTATAAGCTTGGATCCCGATTTTCCTTGAATAGGAAACGTTAGAGACCGTCCTTACCATAGACCATATCCCAGAACAGGTATTCATACCTCGTAGCTCTCAGGAAGGCCTCTTCTACAGACCCAATCTCCCTCTCCGGTTTCCCTTCCAAAAGCCGGTTTAATGTATCTTCAAGCCAGCTGACGTATCCTTTAAACGCATCGCTTGTCCAGTTATCGATGAAGGTCTTATAGGGATTCTCATCGACTGCAAACCCTTTTGCCACACTCCACGAATCTAAATAGGCCTTCTCGGCACACCAGAGAACCGCAAAGGCCTCTTCAAAATCCTTCGAAATAGCAGTCGTTATGAGAAAGTCTGTATATGCCCTACACACCTGTGCCGGCTCAACCTCCAAGGAAAGACCCTTTTGCCCTGAATACTCTTCAAACATAAGAAGCTCTTTCTTTAAAGCACCAAAAGCATCGGCAAGCACAAGGGATATTCGATAGTCCGGGGATTTAAGCTCAAGGACTCCGAGAAACCTAAACGCCTCACGGACAAATATATAGTCCTGGGCAAGCCAGAGATTGAACGCCTTAGGTGAAAGTGTTCCCCTTCCAACCTCTTCAAGGAATGGATGGGAAAGCATCTTATCCCAAAGTGGTTTTGCTTTCTCAAGAAGGCGTAAAGAAACACTCATTTTAAAACGACCTAGCTCAGATTAAAAAAGCAAAGACTACAATGATTACTTCGCTCTGCGGAGAGAACCGCTTTTTAACCTATCTTTACTTGTAATACCCTTCTCTACAAAAAGCCCCTCGTCTTTTAAATCCTCTATGGCCTCCCTAAGTCTGTCCTTATCTTTTACAGACAACCCGATTTTATCCAAGACCCTTTCTACAAATTCCATTCCATACGTCAACCAACTGACGTCCCTAGAAGAGCCTACATCATAGTAACCCCATACCACAAAGGGAAGATCGTACCCATCCTCCTCGTTTAACCTGTAAAAGCCCTCACCTTCTCCAGGTACTATGTCCCCGTATCCCAGTGTGTAAATCTCAAGAAGCGGATCCGCTCTCTTTACCTCACACTCCTCCTTATGAACCCTAAGGATATACCGTTTAAGGGCGTTGGCCTCTTCTTCTGTAAAAAGCTCCTTTATGTTATTCTCAGACACGTAATGTGAGTTTAGCTGATCACAGCAGTCTCTTAATATCTGCTCATAAGGGATAGAGGGAGTCTCCCTGTAGACGACGAACCAGCAAATCTCTACCGAGTCATAAACCCTGTTCTTATAAGAGAAGCCCTTAACTCTCGATGTTACCCTAAATAACCTCGTCATGGGCTTAGCTCATGGTGCGATTTGCTTTGCATTTCAGAAGGTCCGAAGAAGAGACCTTTAAAAAATAAGCATCATCCCTAGGCTATAGGAGGTACTCCCAAATTAGAACTCGGCGTTATCTTGAAGGGATGGGGAACCGTTCCCGCATAAAAGCAAACGATAAATCCTAGGATTAGAAGAGCACTTCATCTTAATGTCTTCCCCTTCTATAACCTTAACTATGATTCTAGTTGATTTGGTTTATATGTCAAGGGAACGAAATGCGCATAAGCCCGTTTTATGTGACTAGTATTACTACTAAAGTTATACGTTTTTTTTAGAATAAGCAGATTTTTCACTTTAAAATCCTACCAAGGTCTAATTTATATGTCGTCGATTTGAATCTATGTTATTACACAGACGGTGGCCAGGATGAAGGAAAAGGTAATCCGTACAAATAACCGGTGTGAGAGATGCGATGGTTTTCTCATATTCGAGGTCAAGGAATCGGATAGGGATAGAGATGGGAATAGGTTACTCTACGGCACCTGGATATGTACTATATGCGATGGAAAAGAATCGGGATTATGGATCGGCAAAGAAAAGACGGGAAGAAAAAAAGAGGTAAAAGTCCTGTGAGGTGCAGGGCTACTAAGCAAAATACGGTAAAGCACGGGATCATTGAATTGTTGCGTATTATTTAGGATTAATCTCGACCACCATCCTCCAAGGGGCAAGTCAGTGAAACTTTTTCATCGGCTTGCCCTTAATTTTTAGTCGTTTAAATCCCTCTCCAAACACAAGCGGCCTTTAGACCACCGACTAACGATTGAATCGTATCTCCTTCAACACAACAGCCTATAGTTAAACCGATAACAGAAATGCCCATCAAACATAAAGGCACGCTAACCCCATGAAACTCTTAAAGATTCACATGAAGAAAAGATTTGATATACTTATACCTCACTTTAAACCTGGAGGAGTCATGAAGAACAAACTCGAGCCCGGAATGTTTATAGAAAAGAAGATCCAGACAACCCCTGATATGGCCGCCTCGCGTTTCCACGGAAGCTCGCCCCGAGTCCTTTCAACGCCGTCTCTAGTCACCTTCATGCAAACGACATGTGCCGACTTGATGGCCCCCTTCCTCGATAAGGGAGAGATGGCGGTAAGCACGAAAATCGAGATGAGTCACCTTGCCTCAACCCCCATAGGAATGACGGTAACAATAAGAGCGGAGGTTATAAGGATCGATAGGAATAGGTTCTATTTTAAGGTCCAGGCCTTTGACGAAATGGAAGAGATCGCATCGGGTTATAACGATATGTTTATAATCGACGAGGAGAGGTTTGAAAGAGGGATTAAAAAAAAGCTAGAAAGGACCACCAGATTGTAATCGACTTGTAACCAGCTTGCCTTCCAAATGTCCTCTTAGAGCCGATATTAGCGCTTTAGCTCGGCGATTATCGCATCGCGCATCTCGGTTGTAGTTGCGCTTCCACCCATATCCCTTGTCAGTACTTCACCCTTTGTAAGTACACGGCTTATGGCATTTTCTATTACCTTTGCCTCTCTATTTTTACCTAAGTACTTGAGGAGAAGGGCTCCCGAAAGGGTTATAGCAATCGGATTTGCAAGGTTCTTTCCCGCGATATCGGGGGCGCTTCCGTGAGCCGCTTCAAAGACCGCACATTCATCGCCTATATTCGCCCCGGGAGCGAATCCAAGCCCTCCTACAAGCCCTGCACAGATTTCGGAGACTATATCCCCGTAGAGATTCTCAGTTAGGATCACATCAAACCTATGGGGATTTAAAATGAGCTGCATGCACGCGTTATCTATTATCATCTCCTCGTACTCGATCTGAGGATAGTCCCTTGCCACCTTCCTCACAGAATTAAGAAAAAGCCCGTCGCTAAGCTTCATTATATTCGCCTTATGGAGTACCGTTATTCTCCTCCTCCCACGCTTCTTTGCGAATCTAAAGGCGAAACTGGCGATCCTTAAAGACGCCTTTTCCGTGATGACCTTAAGGGTCTCAACAACCCCAGGGGCTATCTCATACTCAAGCCCCGAATAGAGGTCTTCTGTATTTTCCCTTACGACAACGATGTCTATTCCATCGTATTTCGATTTAACACCCGGAAGGCTTCTTACAGGCCTTAAATTCGCATAGAGATCGAGGGTCTTTCTTATAGTCACGCTTACGCTTCTAAATCCCTCCCCAACTGGTGTCCCCACAGGCCCCTTCAGAGCGACCTTATTCCTCTTTATCGATTCAAATACGATTTCAGGCAGTACGGTGCCGTATCTCTCCAAAGCCCCCATCCCGGCAGGAACCGTATCCCAATCTATCCTTACACCAGTGGCATCTATGATCCTCCTTGCGGCATCGGTAACCTCAGGACCTATACCGTCTCCTGGGATGAGTGTGACCCTATGTATATCGCTATTTGGCATCTTTAACCTACTCCTAATCCTCTAATGTCTTAATAATTTTACCCCTTGTTCTCATTAATCCAAGCTCTCTAGGAATCCGAATTTGAATTTTTTCAATCCGAAATTAGAATTCTACTAAAAGACGCACTGGAGGCGGTTATGAAGGATGGGAAAACGGAGAGTCTTTACCACGTTGCGATTGCCGTAAGAAACATCGGGGAGGTAGAGAGGCTCTATCAAAAAGCGCTTGGCCTTAAGGTAACACACAGGGAAGTAGTAGAAGAACAGGGTGTGAGATCATCTATACTTGAGCCCGAGGATGGTGGAGCGACTATTGAGCTTCTAGAACCCCTTAGCAACGATTCACCTATATCAAAGTTCCTGGAGAAAAGAGGGGAGGGAATCCATCATATCTGTTTTACCGTGGATAACATCGAACTCACACTTAAAAGACTCAAGGAACAGGGCGTACAACTCATAGACGAATCTCCCCGACTCGGAGCATACGGAGCCAGGGTAGCCTTCATTCATCCAAAAGCCATGAATGGGGTTTTAATCGAGCTTGCCGAGATTCCCAAGAGGTAATTCGAAGCTACCTTGCTTCCCTCTTGTCAGTCGCCTTATCCGGGGTCTCAAGACCTGGGTCTTCGATCTTTTTTGCTTCTTCTTTAGAAGGAGTTACATCGATTTCGTCCGGTTCCCTCATCGCCTTTCTAAATCCCTTTATGCCCTTCCCAAGGGCAGAGCCGAGATCTCCCAGCCTACTCGGACCGAACAACAAGAGAAGAATCACGAGAATTATTAGAAGTTCTCCCCAACCAAGTCCACCGAGCATATTTTATCTCCTTGTACCCAAAATCTTACCGAATAGAGCCCTAATGTCAACAAAGCATTTGCTATTGTTTATCCAATATAGGAACGATAGAACGGGCGGAAAAAAAGCCTATGAATCCCACCGGCTAGCCTTAGGTCAGGTTTGAGATGTGATCTGTGGCCATCCGATTTATCCTCTGTTGGTAAACGGATTTTATATTATCGGTACGGCTCGTGAATTTTATGCCCATAGAAGAACGGGTTCCCGGCAGGGTTGGAGATATCCACCTAACGACCCCTTCTAGTCTCATGATCTGATCACCCATATAGAGGAAAACCGCTATCTTGGAATGTGGAGGAAAAACCCTATGGGCTTTAATTCCAATCCCCCCCTCCGAAAGGTTAAAGGCATAACCGCCCAAGTCTGGGTTGGAAACCCCATACTTAACCTTTGTCCTGAAGGGGATTCTTCTCGATGACCTTCTGTCTTCCATTTTTAATTCCCCCGTTGGTTTTAGGCTATTACCCACCTTCTATTCGGTCACCTATTAGAGATTAAGACCACGGTTCAAACCTATATGGGAAAAGGTAGCCTCTTTTATTGTAACACACCATACTGCTCTATTTCAACCGCTGATTTTGGAAAGAAAAAGCCTGATTTGGAAAGGGATATTAATACTTTAGTTATATAGACGTTTAGATTTCTGACCTCACACTAAATAAAAAGGAGGATCGCCTAAATCATTTTTACATACCCTATTAAAAGATCCCTAAAAAACACGAAGGATAGACAGCCTGAAGCGAGGAGGAAACCGATCGGGCTACCTTTCGCCAATAACATAGAGGCAGCCCCTCGGCCCCACCATGGCAGAATGGACAGTCCCTTTTGGAATATCAAACCTGTCCCCTGCCTTATACGTCCTTGTAACCCCCTCGGAGGTTACCGTGATCTCCCCTTCTAAAACGATATGGGCAGTTATACTCCGATGGGTATGATCGGGATAAAAGGCGTTTGGGGCGTCCCGCCAGAGGAAAACGTTGGAAAAGCCCTCTTCACGGAGTTTTTTCTCTATTTGCTTTTCATACATAGAATGTATCCTACATCAATGGAGTAAAACCCTTTATCACAGTTTAGAACCACTCCATTCCTTTACAAGCCTCGGGTTATGAATCGTTCCTCCTATCTTTCCTCCAAGGCTCCCATCATTTAGCGGTGCCAGGTAGGATACCAAAAAGCTCTTAAACATGGCAAGCTTTGTTCCGGTTAGTCGGAGTTGCAGTCCGAGGTCTATCCTCCCACCATTTCTGATCTCCCAGAGTAGAGGCGCAGTTCCAGAGAGGGTAAGGTCGAGACCATCTCCAGTGAACCTCAATTCTTTGATTCTCGTTACTTCGTTCTCTATCCTTCCATTAAAAGTGGATTCGATGTTACCGAATTCGGGAAGGAGGAGCCCGCTAACCTTTAGGTTTTTAACCCCAAACCTGTTTATCTCAAATGCAAACTCTCCCCTCGCCTGTTGGCCAAACTCAATGGAAAATCTCCCGCTCAGAAGACCCTGAACCGATGGATTCTGCTTATTGGAATCGGAAAAAAGGATAGCCGGAATCGTCTCTATATTCACTCCGGCTAATCTAACATCTGCCCTCTCTATATGTTCCGCTTTAGGGTTGTAAAAAAGGGTCCCATCCGTTTCGCCCCCTAGAAAACGTGCCTTGAATGGGATTCTCATCACATCGGACACGACCGTACTTATAAACGATGGGCTTAAACTCAGTTCATCGATATACAAAAGGGGCTTTTCTAACCTATAGAGCCTAAGGCCACGGATCTCAAGGGTAAAGAGGGGAGAAACGCTTATGCCCTTTATATCAGCTCTAAACTGGGTCCTCCTTTCTATCTCTCGCATTACCCTTTGCTTAAGGCTCTCAACCGGAAACGTTAGATATAAAAACGACAGAAGAGCAAATACGAAAAAGAGCGAGTAAGAAAAAGGGATAATGTATCTCGATCTTAGTATCTTTTCTCTCATCTCAGTTCACCTGTTTGAATCTAAAGGTGGATACACGGAACGAGGCATCCAGTAGACTCGGGTTATCGAATCTAGTCCGAATACGGAATTTAGACACCTTAAGAAAGTTCGGATTCGTCTGGATCCCGTAAAGTAGATCCACGACTTTGTTAAGGGGGATCTTCTTTATATCGACGTCGACGCTCTTCTCGTCGTATAGGTCCCCAGAGGTGTCCATACGGGAACTTATAGAAAAGTTTCCCCTCTCGACCTGAGCAGCCACCAGTATCTTCTCAACCAAAGAAATCAAAGGCTCGTCTTCTGCCCTTGTCTTTCTCGTTGCCTCGTCCACTCTACGCTTAGATTCTATGTACTCCATACGGAGGGATTGGATCCTGTTTAGGTCGGCCTCAAGGGTCTCTGCCCTTTTGGCAAGTTTTGCGGACCCGGAGGAAAAGGATTGAAAGACCAGATAAATAAGGAGCACCAAGAGCACTACCGCACCCCAAAATAACGCCTTTCTGTCCCTTTCAGAAACCAGTAGGCGTTGGATCCTCTCAGTGAACCGATTTAGAAGATTCCTTATGTTTTCAGGAAACACGCTTATATCCATTTACTTGAGTGTGAGCGATATCTGAAATTTTATTGTGTTGTTTACAGCCGTCTCCGTTGAATCCCTGTTCACCTTTTTAAAGGTTCCCGAACTGGAGAGCGCCTTTTCAATCCTTGCAACCTCTTCATACGAACCGCACTTCCCGCTTATCTTCACGGTAGAATCATCTACAAAGTTAACCTCATCCACAGTTAAATTTATCTTCGGAGGAATGCTTGCCGATATATCCCTTAAAACGTTAAGCGGTGTGGAGCCTCCCTTAATCCCTTCGATAAGAGCCAGTTTGTCCCTTACCTTTTTAACCTCGCTCTCCATAAACGCCACTGGTTTTGGAATCACCTTAACATCGGGAAACGTCTCCCTCACCCCTCGCTCGATCTGGGATTCCATCTCTCCCACCCTACTTTTAAGCTCAAAATACCCTGCTCCCGAACGGTAAATGGAAAGCAAAAGAAGAACGGTAAAAAGAAGGGCGGGTGTCATAAGTACCTTTCTAATCTCCTCATTCTTACCAGTGTATCTGAACTCCCCCTTTCTTAGATTGAGACTGCCGCTTTTAAGAGCGCTACCGTACAGGGCAAGGGCGAAAGACTCCGCAAACAAGGGGGAACCGTCCCCGAGCTCTGGAATAAAAAGCCTCTTTACATCCTTTCCAATCCACCTTCCCAGATAATTGGTAATGCCCGGCATAAGAGCCATTCCCCCTGAAAGGAGCACGGTTTTAATCTCCTCTTTTATCTCTATCTCAAAGAACTGGATGGTCTTTTTTATCTCTACAAGGAGAGGCGACATGGCCTCCCTTACGGCTTCAGCCCTATCGTCTTGAAGCCCCTCAAGCTTTATGGACTCGGCTTCCTCAAAGGGGACCCTGAGGATTCTGGATATGGACTCGGTAACGGAGTTCCCAGCCTTTGATGATGATCTTACACGCTTGATTCCTCCTTTATCAAAAAGGGTAAAACCCATTCGGGAAGCACCTATATTTACCAGAACCAGAGGTCTTTCTTGAAGAAGGAAACCGTTTAGGGAACCAAGGGAGACAGGGGCAAACGTTACGACCTTTGGATCTATTCCCCCATCATTACAGATGGCTATAAGATCCCTAAGATGCTCCCTCTCAAACATGCATGCTATCGCTTCGCCTCCCCTCTCACATCTAACGATCTGATACCCGTGAACCTTGTCAACAGGGTCAAATGTAGATACGCCCTCAAGCTCGAACTCGTAGACCTGATCTATCTTCTTCGGATCGGAAAACGGAAAATTAAGCACCCTGATAGAGATGGGATTATAGGGAAGCGCCGTTGCAACGTCGCTCTTTGGAAAGGAGTTCTCTGTAAAAACCGTACTTATCCTTTCCGATACATCCCTAGAGGAGGCGCCTCTCTTAAGGCGTATAGTCTGGAGCAGCTTTATATCCCTAAGCCCTCTTTTTATGAGGGCGATCTTTATGGAGTCGCTTCCTATGTCGAGTCCGATGAATTTACCGTACATCTACCCTTTCACACCTGATCCACATACGCGACTAGCCAGAGGCGAAGCGAAAAGGCCGTCACATCTTGGGAACAAACACCACGATTTAAGTAAAAAACTTAATATCACAAAATAAATCTAAAGTAAATGGTTTTTAAAGTCAACAAAGCGAATAACGAGAACCGAAGACATGCCGGGCAAAGGATTCTTTTTAAATATCACCAATTCAGATATTAAGCACAACATCAAAAAAACCGATCTTTACTTTAGCCGCAATCCCGCTCCTCCAGCATATATCCCTTGCGGCATTCTGCATCTCCTTTGGAACCAAAAGCACTAGCTGAACGCCGAGTCCCGATAGCTCCTTCCATTCCTCTACCTCTTCTTCGTTTATAGTACCTTCGGTCTCCACCTCGGCTATGAGTACAACCTGGCCATAGTTCACAAAAACCACATCCGGATAGTGCCCTTTAAATTCAAAGTTCCTTTCCTCACCGGGATTTATGTGGATCTCTTTGTAGAGTCTTGAGTATTTCTCCCTTAGCTTCTCAATCACCCAGTCGTGGAGGAACTGATCATTCTTCGGTCTTGCCATGCCTCTCACCCCAGAGGAGCTTGGTTTTAAGTATCGTAAAGTAATCTCTGAATGGAGACCTTATAAGCTTGACCGAGGCATCGGATTTCCTTACCTCAATCACGTCTCCCATTTTTAGGTTAACCCCTACCTGGCCATCGAGTGTAAGGTATACGTCGTGGGTGTCGGTGAGGACCCTGACTTTAACCGTGGTCTCATTTGAGACCACAAGGGGACGGTTTGAAAGTGAATGAGGGCAAATCGGGGTGATTATGGTAAGGGGAAGGGTCGGATAGACGATGGGTCCACCTGCGGAGAGGGAGTATGCGGTGGAACCCGTAGGGGTAGATAGGATTATTCCATCGGATTTAAACGTAGTTACGTGAGAGCCGTTTATATACACCGCAAGGTCGATTATCCTTGCAACGGCCCCCTTGTTTATCACAACGTCATTTAGGACGACATAGTCCCCTATTCTGTCGGAAGCCCCTCTATGGATGGTTGCATAGAGCATCTCCCTCTTTTCAATCGTGTATTCCCCGGAGATTATGCGTTCCATCATGCGGTAGAGCTCGTCAATCGTGATTTCAGTGAGAAAGCCCAATCCCCCAAGGTTTACCCCGAGGATCGGGATGTCGTACCTGCAGACAAGACGGGCAACGCGTAGGAAGGTTCCATCCCCACCGAACACGAGGATCACATCCACGGTTTCGGGGAGTTCCGTGCCCGAAACGGAGTATGGATGACCTATTTTTCCCGCAAGCTCTTCCTCTACATAAACCCCGATATTCCTCTCCCTAAGCCAGTCGCATAGCTCCCTTGTAATGTCAAAGACCCTGCTCTGATCGGTCTTTCCTATAATACCTATTCTCAAAACCCTCGCCTCCACAGTCAATCGGCTACGCAACGGCTTTCAGGAATTAAAACACAGATATAATATATGTCGGCGTTTAAAGAATCAAATAAAACCAAAGGAAAGAGGGGTCTTAGGCAGATCCGACTTCCATTCTATCTCTCCTCTTTCCTGCCGAATAGAGAAGGTAGCTTTTTATAAACTCGGATAGGTCACCGTCAAGAACCGATTCAACGTTTCCCGTCTCGTAGCCAGTCCTATGGTCCTTAATCATCCTGTAGGGATGGAGGACATAGGATCTGATCTGACTCCCCCACCCTATCTCCTTCTTCGACGAATAGAGTTCCTCGAGCTTCTCCTTCTGCTTTTCCTTTTCAAGCTCATAGAGCCTCGCACGGAGTATCTTCATAGCAACGGCGCGGTTCTGGTGCTGAGAGCGCTCGTTCTGACAGCTAACCACAATCCCGGTAGGGATATGGGTGATTCTTACGGCTGAGTCCGTTTTATTCACGTGCTGACCACCCTTACCCCCCGCGCGAAAGGTGTCGATCCTAAGATCCTTCTCGTCTATCTCTACCTCTATATCTTCGTCTATCTCCGGCGAAACGAAAACGGAGGCAAATGAGGTGTGCCTCCTCTTATTCGCATCAAATGGGGATATACGGACGAGGCGATGAACCCCGCTTTCCCCCTTAAGGTAACCGTAGGCATAAGGCCCCTTGACAAAGAAGGTCGCGCTTTTTATCCCCGCCTCCTCACCGGGCTGGTAGTCAAGCATCTCTACCCCGTAATCGTTCCTCTCCGCATACCTGATATACATCCTGAGGAGCATCTCGGCCCAGTCCTGGGCCTCCGTTCCACCGGCTCCTGCGTTGATCGAGACTATGGCGTTATTCTCATCGTCCGGCTCGCCCAGTATCCGCTTAAACTCGAGGGCCTCAACCCTCTTTTCGATCTCGGATATCTTTATCTGGGCCTCCTTTGCTGTTTCTTCATCCCCCTCTTCGAGGGAAAGCTCCGCAAGCACCTCCGTATCCTCGAGTTCCCGGGATAGCCTTTCCCATTCGTCAATCGCACCCTTTACCTGAGACTGTTCCTTTAGCAACCTCTGTGCACCCTCGGCATCTGACCAGAAGTCCGGACTGCTCGCTATCCTTTCGAGTTCCTCTAAGCGCGATCTCTTCTTGGGGAGGTCAAAGAAAGTCTCCGAGGGTTTTTAGTCTCTTTTTGAGATCTTGAATCTTCTCTCTGTTTTCCGCAAACATCTAATATGAATCCTCCATGTTGATTACAAATAATATAAGATTAGAACCCAAAAAAAACAAGCCAGGTTGAATTATCTGGAGTTTTGGGTAGATTCTTTAAGGTCACGAGCGGGCGTAAATATCCACGAACGGAACGAGCGGGATGCGGAATGGAAAAGCCATTCATGAATCATGGATCGTCTTTTTAGCAGGGGCGGTTAGTCATACCAAAATGCCCCTACGTCTGGGCCTTAGATTTCATTCGTGGTAGATCCGTACCGTTTGTGGTCAAGAGAGAATCCGCAGATAGAAGGAGAGATCAAAGGTGAAAAAGTACCTATTTACACCGGGCCCTGTTCCGGTTCCCGAGGAGATACTCCTCGAGATGGCAAGGCCCATAATACACCATAGGACCGCCGAGTTTGAAAGGATATTCGCTGAGGTAAGGGAGGGGCTTCGGTACGTATTCGGAACTAAAGAGGAGGTTTTCGTCCTTGCCTCTTCGGGTACGGGTGGGATGGAAGGAGCCGTGGCAAACACCCTTTCACGCGGAGACAAGGCCCTTGTCGTAAATGGCGGGAAGTTTGGGGAGAGATGGGCAAAGATATGCCAGGCCTTTGGAGTCGAGGTAGAGGAGGTAAAGGTCGAGTGGGGAGAGGCCATCGACCCAAATCGGATAGAGGACATGCTAAAAAGGGATCCCTCTATTAGGGCGGTTCTTCTCCAGGCAAGTGAAACCTCAACCGGCGTTATGCACCCTACGAAGGAGATCGCCCAGATCACAAGGCAAAGAGAGGACGTCATTCTTATAGTGGATGGAATCACGGCGGTTGGCGTTTTCCCACTGCCCTTTGATGAGTGGGGGATAGATGTACTCGTAGCCGGCTCTCAAAAGGCTTTCATGCTCCCCCCTGGACTTGCGTTCGTTTCAATGAGCGAAAAGGCATGGAAATTCAGGGAGAAATCGGACCTCCCTAAGTTCTATTTCGACTTTAAGAGGTATCTTAAGGACGCAAGGGACAACACTGTTCCCTGGACCCCAGCAATAACGCTGGTAATAGGCCTTGCCGCCGTTCTAAAACGGTTTAAAGACGAGGGTCTTGAGAAGATATACAAGCGTCATGCCCTTCTCGCCAAGGGAACGCGGGAAGGGATAAAGGCGATCGGACTTGAGCTCTACGCCAAACACTCGCCAAGCACGGCTCTTACTGCTGGCGTCGCACCTGACGGGATAGGGGCTGGAAAGATAATAAGCGGGTTAAGGGACAGATTCGGAATAACGGTTGCCGGGGGTCAGGACCAGGCGAAGGGAAAGATATTCAGGATCTCGCACATGGGATTCATAGACAGGGCAGATATTATAGCCGTTATCTCCGCCATCGAATGCGTCCTGAGGGACCTCGGGTACAGATTCGATTTCGGCGCTGGGTCTAAAAGGGCCTCTGAGGTTCTTGGAGCGGAGTAGAATAGAGAAACCCCATTCATAGGAGTGGGATTGCCCTAACATATATGCGGTGAGCAGGATAAGATTCATCCACCTCTCTGACATTCACATCGGGATTGAGACCCACGGGAGGATTAACCCCGCCACAGGAAAGAATACGAGGCTTGAAGACGTATTCCGCTCTTTGGATTTTATCGTTGACACCGCGGTCAGGGAATCGGTAGACCTAGTCCTGATAGCGGGAGATGTCTTCCACAGGGAAAACCCTAATCCCACAGAAGAGACCGAGTTTGCAAAACGTATAGCAAGGCTTGTCGCCGAGGGTGGGATAAAGGTCGTAATCGTACTCGGCAACCATGACTATCCCGCCACCCTGGGGAAGGCATCTGCCGTCGAGATATTCCCTGCCATAAACCTCGACGGTGTACTCGTAGCAAAGAGGCCGGGTGTCTTACACGTCTTAACTAAGAGGGGAACGGTTCAGGTCGTATGCCTTCCCTGGGCCGGAAGGGGTGCCTTACTCACAAAGGAGGAATACAAGTCCCTTACCCAGGATGCCCTTCGCTTGGAGATAGAGAGAAAGCTAATCGGGATCATCCATGATCTAATAAAGGGCATAGATAGGGCGCATCCCGCCCTCTTTCTAGGCCACCTGGCCTTAAGGGAAGCGGAGGCATCGGGAACAGAGACGACAGCCCTTCTCATGTCAGACCCCGCGGTTCCAAAATTGGAACTCATAAACCCCGTATTCACCTACGTGGCCCTTGGTCATATACACAGGTTCCAAAACCTGAATGAGGAAGGCACCCCGCCCGTTGTCTATTCGGGAAGCATAGAAAGGATCGATTTTACAGAGGAAAGGGAGAAAAAGGGGTTCGTACTCGGGGATATATTTAACGGCCCGGATGGCTGGACTTGTGATTTTCAGTTCATTGAAACCCCGGCAAGAAGGTTTCTCACTATAGACATCGGGGAGAAGGACTGGAACACAAACGAGACCTCTATACTAGACCGGATCTCCAAAGAGGACGTTCAAAACGCCGTTATAAGGGTGAGGTACAGGGTGTCAAAACCCGAAGAGAGGATAAACGAAAAGAGGATAAGGGAAGCCCTATCTAAAGCCCACTCGGTAAGGATAGAGAGGATATTTGAAAAGCCGGAAAAGAAGATAAGACGATCAGAACTTTCAAAAACGACGGATATAATGGAGGCCCTGGGGAGATACATAGATTCGAAACCCGAGCTTAAAAACATAGCCGAAGACATGAAAAGGTACGCGAAAGAGCTCGTCGAGGAGTCAGAGGGATCCTAACCGCAGAGCGAATGCGTCTTTGTCTCATAACAACCCCTATTACCCGAATCGCATTTTCCGGTTTCCACCTGAAGCGTTACGTGGTCTATCCGGAATCTGTCGCGAAGGTGGCTTTTTATCTCCCTGATAAGGCTCTCGCTCAGGTTTATATCCTCTATAACCAAATGGGCACTTAGCGCCTCAAACCCCTGTGTAAGGGACCAGGCATGGAGGTCGTGTACTCCTAGAACCCCTCTATGGGAACAGATGGCCCTCTCGACGGCCTTAAGGTCTATTCCCTTCGGAGTCCCCTCAAGGAGTATATGGATGGACTCTTTAAATAGACTCCAAGCTCCCCTAAGTATCAACGCCGAAATCAAGACGCTTATAATCGGGTCGGCATAATACCATCCGGTCTTTAGCATCACCAAACCCGCGATAACAGCGCCAAGAGAGCCAAGGGCATCACTTATAACGTGCAGAACCGCTCCGCGAACGTTTAGATTATCGCTTTTAATCCTCGAAAGGACATAGGCCCCTAGAAGGTTAATCCCAAGCCCAATCGAAGCAACAACGACCATCTCTAGGCTCTTTACCTCTTTTGGCCCACTTAGCCTGTTGTAGGCCTCGATAAATATCCCAACGGTTATACCAAATAAAAGCAAGCTATTTAAAAAAGCAGCCAGTATCTCAGCCCTGTAAAAACCAAATGTCTTTCTCGAGGTAGGTGGTTTTAGAGAAAACCAGAGGGCGAAGAGGGCGAGTGAGATGGAAAAGACATCCATAAACATATGCGCCGAATCGGAAAGCAGAGCAAGACTTCCCGTATAGAACCCAGCCCCAACCTCTACCAACATAAATCCCACAGTGAGACAAAGAACGGATATGAGGACCCTTTTTTCAGAGCCTCTCTTTAATACGATTCCTTCCTTACTATGGGTTCCCTTTGCCACTCCAATAAAAAATACATACGCTCTAAAAAAGAGTCAAAGCTTTATAGATAAAAGCGATTTACACGCATATCCCCTCGGTGCTATAATCTTATTAAAGAGGTTCGATGTGATTTTCCTCTATCGTTTAAATAAAAAAGAAGGTGAGACCGATGGCCAAAGAGGCGTTAGTTGAAACCCCAAGGAATCTAGAGGAAGAGATAATCGCCATGTGCGATTTAACGAGGGAGATGCTTGAGGCGACATGGGAGGGGTTTAGAAGACAGGATAAGGAAAGACTCAACCGGGCGGAGGAAATCGGGTGGGAGATCCATCAAAGGGAAAAGAGGCTCACACACCTAATTACGACTACGCTATCTAGAAGAGGAGAAAAGATAGAAGAAATAGAAAGGCTCGGCTTTCTCCCTGGGCATATAGAGAGAATCGGGGACAACATAGAGCTCCTCATAAGAAGCATAAGAACGATGACACAGGAGGGAACCCTCTTTAGCGAAAGGGCGATAAAGGAGATAAATACCCTCTTCGATAAAGCGATCGAGCTCATCGAATGCGCTCGCGACGCCATAAAGACGAGGAACAGGGTACTCGTGAGGTACATAAAGGAAGAGGGGGAAAAATTCCAGGAGATCATTAGGGAGTGCTCTCTCGCACACTATGACCGTCTGATAGAAGGGATCTGTATACCCAAGGCCTCTTCGGTCTATCTCGCCATACTGGATTACCTAACAGAGATCGAAAGACACATAAGACAGATGGCAGAAAGGATAGTCTCCTGACTGCCATTGTTTTCCTCATCCGATCACACAAAAACACCAAGGGCCAAGAGGGTCGTATAGAAATCCTCACCAGAATCCATAATAATAACGAAAGAGATCAACCGCACTAGGAGGAAAGGATGAAGAGTCCAAAGACCATCATAGTTCTAATTTTGGTTCTCTTAATCGTAATCGTGCTCGCATTAAATTCCGAGCCCGTACCTGTTAGGTTTCCATTTAAGAGATTCGAAGCACCAGCATTTATTATGTACCTTATCTTCTATGCCCTTGGTGTCATATCGGCGGTCATAGGGATTATCTGGAAGAAGATATAGTTTATTTAAGGCGGTTTTTTAGGGGTAACATTGACACCCTTTTCACAATTGGGTTGAATAAAATGAGATATGAGAGCCTCTACGGTTTATAATAAAGTCCTTAGAAAAGAACGTATAACACCTAAAGAGGCCCTATTGCTTCTCCGTGAAGCGGATCTCCTCGAGCTCGGAGCACTGGCCGACCTTGTAAGAACTAGGTTTAATCCAGATGGGGTCGTCACCTTTGTTGCCGATACAAACCCTAACTACACAAACGTCTGCGATACGGAATGCCTATTTTGTGCCTTCTGGAGGCCGGTTGGTGCCTCGGATGCATATACTCTTAGCGTTGACGAGCTCCTTAGGATCATGAAGGCGTCCTTTCATAATGGGGCTACAACGGTTCTACTTCAGGGAGGACACAACCCCAATATTAAACTCGATTACTACATAGAGATCGTAAGGCGGGCAAGGGAGGAGATCCCAGATCTACACCTCCATGCGTTCTCGGCTCCTGAGATAAGCGCCATCGCCAAGTATTCGGGTCTCAGCACTAAAGAGGTACTAGAAAGGCTCTGGGATGCGGGGCTTAGAACCATTCCCGGAGGAGGAGCCGAGGTTCTAAGCAACAGGGTGAGGAAGAAGATAAGTCCACTCAAGATCGATTCAGACCAGTGGATAAGGGTTACGAGGGAGGCCCATGAGATCGGGTTTAAAACTACGGCCACCATGATGTTCGGTCACCTTGAAGAGGACGAGGACATAGTCGAACACCTTGAGAGGATAAGGAGCCTCCAGGACGAGACGGGAGGTTTTCTAGCGTTCATCCCATGGACATTTAAGCCGAGAAATACCTTTCTTGAGAAGAGGGTTCCTCAGGAGATGGGTGGGGACCGATACCTGCGAGTCCTAGCGCTCTCAAGGGTATACCTGGACAACTTCACTCACATTCAGGGCTCATGGTTTACTCAGGGAAAGAAAATGGGCTCCCTATCACTCCACTACGGGGCAAGCGACCTAGGCGGTACGCTCTACGATGAAAGCGTTCTCGGCTGTGCCGAAAACAAGATAAGGGCATCGATCGATGAACTCGTCCAAATGATAAGGAGCGCGGGATTCAAACCGGCTCAGAGGGACACGTTCTACAGGATAATCAAATACCTCTAGACTTTATTTTCTAACCCATAGAAGGTATTTTAGTATTGATCCTTTCCATACCCAAAAGGAGGAATACTACGTTGAGAGGAACCCAAGTCCCATCCTTTTTCCGCCATCTCCCGTTAGTCGTAATTACGATGCTCGGCCTTTCCTGCGGGGTTCAGAGAACCTTCCAGACCGCACCTCCTACAGAGGCGCTTGCAAGGTACGTGATTATAGAGATACCCGATTTTAAATCGTCCCTTCCGTCTTTACCGCCCGATACACTTTGGAGTATACCCAATGAAATAGCGGAGAAACTGAGAAGGGACCAGGTATTCACCGGGGTTAGTCGCTCCCCAGTTGAACTGAGCGAGGGCGTCCTCATACTGGAGGGAAACATAACCGAGCTTACCCCAAGGGAGTGGTATGAGCAGGCGGTAAGATCCGTAAAGGTCGCCGCTCAGGTGCGCTTTATCGATAAGGCCGAGAACAGGGTTGTAGCCGAAGCGACCTTTGAGGGGATATCCAAAGCCGGGGCGGTCAGTGGCGGTGTCCCCTTTGCCTACTCGCGACTCGCAGATGAGATCGTCCGATACATAAAGGCCAATTATTCTCATTAAAGCGCGCATGTCCCCAGAAGACGCATAACCCGTGTGGAAAGGCCTTTATCGGATTAACACAGTGGGGAGATACCATTTCTAACCCTCACCGCTTCCTGTTTTAAGACCTTTACCTTCCACGCACTTCCAGAGAAACCTACAAGGCACTCAATCGAATCTAAATACACGAACAGGAAGTCGAAAAACCCATAGGCCGAGCTTGTAAAGACGGGCCTCCTAAGGAAATCGGAAACCTCCATCCCCTCAAGCCCTCCACACTCACATGAGGAGAGTTCAAAGTCTATACCATCCTCTTCTACGTCTCCCTCAAACATAAGTAGGAGAACGGATACATATCCCTGATCCCCTTTTTTACGAATCGCAAGCCTCACGGGTTTACCCTTTCCCTCCAAAAGGGCATCTGCAAGAAACTCGTCGATACCGCTCAGGTGGATCTCTTTTTTAAATACGGATACCTCATCCATCCCCTATATATAGTATCAGAGTGAGGTTAAGCGAGGAAACGGCTTTTGGAATAATCGTAAAGGCAGAGGATCTTCTCCCAAACACGGTAAAGAGAATCAACAACCTAGAACTCGTACTGATTTTTTAACTGCCGTGTATCCCTTAGCCCCTTTCTCCTGCTGTTTTGATAGTTAGTAAACCCCTGGTCGCTATTCTTGTATGAACCCGGATTCCAACCCTTTTTCTGGCTAAACGCAGGGGCTCTCAGGTACGCCTTCGTTTCCCCCTTATCGGAACCGCCTTTATAATCAGCTTCCTTAAATCGGGGGAAAGAATAAGAATCCCTCTTCGCTTTTTTAGGCCGGACGGGTTCGCCATCCCCTAATGCATCTTGCCTTTTAACACCCTTCTGCACCGTATAACCGCCTCCGTAATCATGACTTTGGGTTGGGGTTTCGTTCCCTCCTATAAATGAATCCCCTTTATTATCGGTTTCAGTCGAATAAACACGGTTAAAGGACCCCCTGTTACGGGGAAACCGGTTCTCGTCTTTTCTTATCTGTATCAACCCTTTCTTTTCGTCATTCGAATCTATCCTGAGGTCCTTACTGTTGGATTTATCGAGTCCATTCCGATTTTGAAATCCCCATCCATCCCTTAGCGTTTTCTTATAGCCGGGTATAACGAGCTCGCTTCCGCCCTTGGTCTCTACCGGCTCCTTCTCCTTAATAATCCACTTATTCCTAGTTCCGTCTTTTTCTTTAAAGACACGCGGGCGAAACGCGCGGTAGGTATTACCGTCGAGCTCATTTAGGCGTTTCCCTTTTTTGATAACCGTAAGGTCACTATCAACCACGTTCACCTTTTTAATCCTTTCTTTGGTGCTTTTCTCAACGAACCCAACGTCAGGGCCGTAGTTCACGATCCTGTTGTCGACGAGTCTTATGTTTGTTACGTTCCTCGTTTTATTTATGATCGTTATATTGCGCGACGGACTAAAGGCCACCGAACCGACACGGTAATCCAAAAAGCGGTCTGAAGGAACGAACACGCAGTGAGCCGGATTTATATAACGGTGATGGTGGTTGCTGAAACCGATCCCTATCCCTATGAAAAAGCCATCATCCGGCGGAAGAGGAGCCCATCCTATATAGTCAGGCCCTATATACCACGTGACCCATGCAGGGGCCCAGACCGTACCCGGTATCCATATCCACCCGTAGTAATCGTCAAAAACCCACCTTCCATAGTGGTAAGTAGCCCATCCCCAGGGCTCATAAGAGAACCAGAGCCATCCGTAATCGGACCATAACCATCTACCACTGGTATAGGGCCTCCAGTCCGGCCCAATGCCAAAGGGATGCCATACGTATCCCCCGTAGTCCGGAATCGATATCCAGTTGCCGTAGGGGGAAAGGGCATCGAAGAACACGCTAAGACTAACGCTTGTATGTGCCTCGGCCCGGTCTTTAAACCGGACGCCAAGGAGTATTGCCAATACCAAACCGATCACCAATAGCTTCCCTTTCATCTGTAAACCCCTTTTCCTGTTTTACCGCCTTTTAATATATTAAACCCGTGATCCCTCTCCATGGTTTCAAACCAAAGGCAATAAATATGCCAGGTGTGTTGTTTTCTTAAATCCCAATACCAGGAGGGGGTTGCAAAGAGAAGAGGGATTAGACAAAGGAGAAAAACCATAAAAGGCTGTGCGATCTTACACAATCAACTGTGTAAGGTGAACCAGTTGTCAGCGAATAATGTGGAATAGACTCAAACGTTAACCGCCCTTTTTGCTTTATTTGGGTAATACCAAAACCCATCTGTATTTTAGTTACCGGTTTACTTTATACACGTTTTTGAGATAAAATCCTTAGGTAGACGGATACGCCAGGGTAGGGAGATGAAGGGGGAAGAGTTAGCACCGCTTAAGATCCAGAGCGTTATATGGAATGGCACCTTTATCCATATACTCAACTCCGCTTTGGAACTCGGTGTATTCGATGCGATCCATAAGGGTGCGCATGATATAAAAGACATAGCAAGAGAGATAGAGGCCTCCCAAAGAGGCACGAGGATCCTTCTTGACGCACTTGCGGTAATAGGCTTTATAAGGAAAAAGGATTGCAAGTACCATCTAACGTCGGAGTCCGAGTCCTTTCTAGTAAGCGGCAAGCCCACTTGTCTTTCGGATTTTATCATGCTTCACGGTGAGAACACCCGACTCCTATGGTCGTCTCTAAGCAAGGCCGTGAGGTCGGGAAGGGGTATAGAAGATGAAAACCCGGGAAAAGGGGAGTTTTATAGAAGGCTTGCCAGTGGCCTCTTCGTCCTCAACTATCCCCTGGCCTGGCGCCTGGTTAGGATTCTCCTAATGGATAAGATAGTCCGGTATCTAAACATATTAGACGTTGCGGCGGGTTCGGCTCCCTGGAGTATCGCGATGGCCGAGGCGAATCCCGACTCTCTTGTCACGGCAATAGACCTCCCCGAGGTACTGGAAATAACGAGGGGTTATGTGGAAAGACACGGACTCGAGAAGAGGTTCAGATACGTAGCCAGTGATATAAACAGATCGAATTTCGGCGAAGAAAGATACGACATTGCGGTTCTAGGGAACATCTGTCACTCCCTTGGTGAGGAGGGTTCGGAGAGACTCTTTTCAAGGCTCTACACCTGTCTTAAGGATAGAGGAGAGATAATAGTCATAGACACGATTGTAGACGAAGAGAGAGAGGAATCCTTCTTCCCACTGCTTTTTGCCCTGGTTATGCTCCTTAATACCCCAAATGGTGACACATTCACGTTCAGCCAGTTTAAGAGGTGGCTCCTCTCTGCCGGATTTACAAACATAAGAAGAGTCGACCTATCCCTGGAAACAGCCGCCATTATAGCCCAGAAGTAACTAGTCCTCTACACGTTCTTCAACCTCTTATAAATCTCGAAATACCTTTCGCTCGATCTTTTCCAGGAAAAATCCTCCTTCATTGACCTAGTGACGAGCTCCAACCACTCGTTACGATTCTCATAAACGGAGATGGCCCTTACCAGTGCATCAAGAAGACTCACCTTTGAAAACTCATAGAACACGAACCCGTTTCCCTTTTCCTTGTAGGTGGTGTAATCCCTTATAGTATCCAAGAGCCCGCCTGTTCCCCTTACTATAGGGATGGTCCCATACCTTAAGGCGATCATCTGTCCGAGACCACAGGGCTCAAACCGGGAAGGCATGAGAAACATATCAGAACCGGCGTATATCCTCCTTGCCAAGCCATCGCTGAATCCCGAGGATACAGACAGGTTTTCTTTATAGGTCTGCTTCGCGTTTTCGAGCATACGTTCGTATTTTTCCTCGCCGGTACCGAGGATCGCCAACTGAAAACCCAGGTCGATTATCTGGGGAAGGGATTCAACCACAAGGTCTATGCCCTTTTGTTCTGTAAGCCTAGATACAATACCGATAAGAGGCTTCGCCCCATCGGCGTTGAGTCCTAGGTCCTCCTTGAGTCTGGATTTGTTTTTTAACTTGGCATCTATATCATCGACGCTGTAATTCATATAGAGGGATCTATCCGTCTCTGGATTCCACACATCGTAATCGATTCCGTTTAATATCCCAACCAGATTGTTCGAGTTCTCGGAGATCCATCTAAGAAGACCATCTAAACCGTGTCCGTACTGTGGGGTCTTTATCTCCTCCGCATAGGTAGGGCTTACGGTGGTGACCAGGTCCGAATAGGCTATCCCACCCTTTAGAAGGTTTACCTTCCCGTAAAACTCTATACCTTGGGGGGTAAATATATACCAGGGGAGCCCGAATTCATCCAAGATCTCCTTGCCGAAAAGGCCCTGATAGGCGATGTTATGAATCGTAAAGACGATCCTCGCCTCCTTAAAAAACGGGTCATCCCTTAGGTGCTTTCTCCACTTAAGTGAAATCGGAACAAGTGCTGTTTGCCAGTCGTGGCAGTGGATG
>CAZWVA010000006.1:45083-45775 GCA_964636885.1 uncultured Spirochaetia bacterium | reverse complement strand
ACCGATTGCCTTTACTATCTCAAGCGCCCCAAGTGATAGAAAGCCGAACCTGAGGCCATTGTCCTTGTAATCTCCATGGGGCGTAGAATAGATATACTCACGGTCAAAAAGGCTATCGTTACCGAGTAGATAGACCGTAACCCCATCTAGCTTAACCTCTTCTACCCTTCCCCTAAAAACGAGCCAATCTATTGAGACCGCAACGTCCTGTTCCAGAACCCTGGTTTTTAACCCAAGCCTCTCCAGATTGCTCTTCACATGGCGATAGAGGGGAACGATTACTCTCACATCGCATCCGATTTTTTTAAGCTCCTTCGGAAGGGCACCGACAACATCGGCAAGCCCTCCTACCTTTGCGAGCGGCTCCATTTCAGGAGAGACAAAGACCACTTTCATCATTACTCCTCCTAAACCCTGATAGTAGGCCGTAAACGGACGACCGTCTAGGCCTCACCCAGTATTTGAACGACCCTTCTCGCCCTTTGACGTATAGCCTCGGAATCGAAAGAAACACCCGTTAAGGCGCTTGAAAGACCGACGGCAGTGGCCCCCGCACTAAGAAACTCCATGAGATTCTCCAGTGTCACGCCGCCCGTCGTCATAACCTCAACAAAAGGAAGCGGTTCCTTTATGGCCCTTATGTACGGCGCCCCTCCAACTGCCTTAATCGGAAAGACCTTAACCATATCCGC
>CAZWVA010000006.1:18537-45044 GCA_964636885.1 uncultured Spirochaetia bacterium | reverse complement strand
TATCTCGTTTGAAGTGAGTGCCCCGGATACAACTATGACTCCCCTGGATTTGGCATAGGAGATGATCTCACCGTCTGTATGGGGGGAGATTATAAACCTCGCACCGGAATCGACTGCAGCCCTTGCCATATCGAGATTGAGTACGGTTCCAGCACCAATAAAGGCATCCCCCCTCTTACACAACTCAGATATAACCCTCTCCGCTCCACTGAAAGAAAAGGTTATCTCTATTAACCTAAGCCCACCCTGAATGCACGCCTCCGCAAAAAGAAGGGCTCTCTTAGCATCCCCGGCGCGGATTACGGCAAATACCCTCTCCTTTCTCACTATGTCCATCGAGTCCATTTTTAAACTAATAAATTAACCCATTCATCCTTCGGTTTTCAAGCCTCGGATTTACGCTGAGACTGGATATTTGCACCATGTTGGTATAATATATTAGGTGACTTATAGACATGAAGATGGAAAGTGCCACAGTTGAAAAACGCGTTAATGGTTTCATAGATCAATGTAAGGGGCTTGGCATCAAGGTAACCCCTCAGAGGGTCGCTATATACAGGGAACTCGCAAACACCAACGAGCATCCGAGCGCCGAATCCATATACAAGAAGATCAGAAACTACTATCCAAACATATCCCTTACAACGATCTATAGGACCCTAGAGACCTTTGAAAAACTGGGGCTCGTCTCTGTGGTAAACATACTCTATAACGCCGCGCGCTACGATGCCAATCTGGAGCCTCACCACCACCTGGTCTGTGTCGAGTGCAAGAGGGTAGAGGACTACTACGACGATTCCCTTATGAATCTGGATTTTTCTAAAAAGAAACCGGCCAACTATAAGGTGCTGGGTTACACCCTACAACTAAACGGCGTCTGTAAAAACTGCCGTAAGAAAAGATCTTAACCCCTATTCTAGGGGTCTTAATCCCAAACGTCTACATCATTTTCGTAAGGGTTAATATCGAGTAGCAATGGATGTATGGCAACGCGTCCCCCCGCTGCTTGACAGGTGGTAGAAAATGAAATAGAATCCATTAGTAAATGAATACTCACTCATCATTTTAGACAATGGCCAAGCCAGTAAAGATACTAACATCCATCGAAAACACAGCCATAAGACTATTCGCTTCCAAAGGAATCCAACAGGTGACAATCAAAGACATAGCGAAGGAAGCGGGGTGTTCCGAGGGTGCCCTTTACCGTCATTACAGCGGGAAGGAAGAAATGGCCCTTTCTCTTTATAAGAACGGGCTTGAGAGGTTCGGTGCCCTACTTAAGGCCACGCTAAAGGGAAGGGGGAGCTTCTCCGAGCGCCTTAGGTCGGCAGTAGGTCTCTTCTATTCGTTTTTTGATGAAGACCCGGTGACATTTAAATTCATTTTACTCTCCGAACACCATTTCCCTAAAGAGAACAAGCTAGACCCAGGGCTAAATCCCCATAACCTCGTATTCGATTTCATTCGAGAAGGGATAAAAAGAGGAGAGTTTAAAAACGATGATACGGAGCTTTCTGCCGCGATGGTTTTGGGTCTAGTGCTTCAACCCGCAACCCTAACGGCAACTGGAAGATTAAAGGAGAAAATGAGGGATAAAACAGATGAGGTTGCTGAAGCGTGCCTCAGGGTTCTTAAGGCCAAAGATAACCATCTAACCACAGAGACTAAAAGGAAAAATAGGAGAACCTGAGTGAAGAAGATGACGATAGCTGAGAGACTGGAATACTGGGCAGGGAAAGAGCCTCAAAAAATCGCCCTCCAAATGAAAAAACCAGATGGTTACGATCGGGTTACATATCTAGAACTCTGGAACCTCTGCCTTAAAGCGGCCTCCCAATTGAGAACCTACGGAATAAACCCAGGAGACCACGTCTCGCTTTACGGAGAAAACACCATAGGCTGGGCCGTTTCTTACCTTGCTATACACATGCTTGGAGGGGTTGCGGTTCCCCTGGACGCACAGCTGAGCGTCAAGGACGTTTTACCATTTATCGCTTTTTCCCAATCGAAGGCCGTGATATCCGATAAATACCGCCTCGATGAAATAGAAAGGCTCCTCAGCGGTTCTCCCTCGATGCCACGGCTCATCTCAATCGAGTCCGTCTCTTCGGGTTCCAAGGAAACAGATGGATTTAAACCACATATACCCAACCCTGATGATCTGATGGCGATCATATTTACCTCTGGTACCACCGGGACCCCTAAGGGGGTACAGCTTACATGTGGCAACATTCAAAGCAACGTTGAGGCCATATTAAACCGTATAAAGGTATCAACAAGAGACAACGTCTTAAACATACTTCCACTACATCACGTTTTTTCATGCATCGTCTGTTTTCTAGCGCCCCTATTTGCCGGAGCCACGGTTACCTTCTCACACTCGATTAAAAGCACCGACCTACTAAGCGTAATGAGGGAAACGGGTGTTACCATATTCCCAGGGGTCCCAAAGCTCTTTACCCTTCTTGATAGAGAGATCTTTAAGAAAGTGGATTCCTTGGGCCTGGCCTCGAGAACGCTTTTTTGGATCCTCTATAGGATCTCAAAGTGGATTAGGGAAAAAACGGGAATCCGCCTCGGAAGGCTCTTCTTTAGAAGGATCCACGAGCCATTTGGCAAAAAACTCCGCTTCTTTGCAAGTGGAGGGGCAAAGCTCGATGCCGGGGTCTCGGAACGCTTTCTAAACCTCGGATTTCTTATAATAGAAGGATATGGACTCACAGAAACCTCTGCCGTTATCTCCATCACCCCTCCCGACAAACTAAAGCCGGGTACGGCCGGAAGGACGATCCCGGGGGTTGAGATCCGCATCGACTCCCCAGACTCCGAGGGCATAGGCGAGATATGCGTTCGCGGCCCAAACGTTATGAAGGGCTATTACAAAAACGAAACCGCAACGAGAGAGGTCATACGTGATGGCTGGTTCCACACGGGAGACCTCGGAAGGGTTGACGGGGAGGGGAACATAACCATCACGGGAAGGGCAAAAGAGGTCATAGTGCTTCCTTCGGGGAAAAACATATACCCCGAGGATGTGGAAAAGCTCTATGAAAACATCCCACTCGTAAAGGAGATATGCGTTCTTCCTTCCCTGGACAACAGCGGCAGGGTGAAGGGGCTTCGGATGGTAGTTGTTCCAGATCCAAAAGAGATCTCGGAAAGGGGTGTTGTTAACACACGCGAGCGAATACGCTCGGAGATCGCAAGAATAGGTCTAAGGCTCCCCTCATACATGCAGATAAACGAGCTCGTCCTCCTTCACGATGAGCTACCAAGAACGAGGCTTGGAAAACTCAGACGAAGCGAAATCGAAGAGCTGGCAAATAAAAGAAAAGCCCATCCTGGTGAGGTGGAAGTAACCCTTTCCCCAGAGGAAAGGTCGCTCATGGAGACGCCCTCCTCGATCAGGTTTCTAAAGAGACTCCAAGAGATCGCGGAGATAAAAGGCCCATTCTCACCCGCACAGGATCTCTCCATAGACCTTGGATTGGACTCTCTTACACTTATAGAGATCACGGCCCTACTAGAAAACGAGTTTGGACTCAAGGTAAAGGAGGAAGAGCTCCCCTCTTTACGCACGATTGGGGATATTCTAAGACGCATACAAGACGTCTCCGTGAAGCCAGAGGTGGAGGAGAAAGACGTATATGTGAAAACCCTTTTCGAAGAGCCACCCTCCATTCCACTCGAAGCGATCTTTAATCTAAATCGGGGTATAATCAAGCGCATAGCTATGAGGATGGTTCAAGCGTTCGTCTACCTGATCGTAAGGATCGCATTTCGAGTGAGGGTAGATGGATTGGAAAAGATCCCCAGACAGGGTGCGGTTCTCATATGCCCAAACCACCAGAGCTATATAGACCCCATTCTCATATTTGCCCTCATGCCCGGATGGATGCTAGACAGGCTCATCTTCGTCGGCTTTGGAGAGATCTTTAGAAGACCCCCGCTTTCCTGGCTCATAAGGCCATTTCGCATAATCCCAACAGGGGGTGCCGGAACCCTAAGCGAATCACTTAGGTTTTCCTATGATGGCCTTAGGCGAGGAATGGTAGTCTGTATATTCCCCGAAGGAGGCCGCACGAACACGGGAGGGATCATGCCTCCCCGCCTTGGGGCCGGGATACTCAGCGTAGAGGCAAAAGCCCCCATCGTTCCTATACTCATTCATGGGGCCATAAACACGCACTCAAACCTGCATCCGGAGTTTAGATTTACCAAGGTCCAGATAATAGTGGGAGACCCGATTTATCCACCTGAAGGTGAGAAAGGAAAGGAGCTATATCAGGTAATGGTCGATAGATGGAAAGAGGCCGTTCTCGAACTTGAAAGTAATCAGGCTCCACGATTGAAGATACATGATGCATGACGTCTTTAATCGTGTATCATGGGTCTTTTTACTCATCGTAAGTCACATCTACGGTGGGCAAATAGGCAACTAAAGGAAAATGACAAAGACCCCTCCTCTTAAAAACGATCCGAAGACCATATTCGGCTGGTGCATGTACGATTGGGCAAACTCGGCCTACACCACCACTGTCGCCGTGGGGCTTCTTCCCGTCTATTTTGCATCGGTCGTCGTAGGACCAGAGGGTGTAACCATAGGTGGAACCAACTATAGCGCAACAACCCTCTGGGGTCTTGTGGTAGGAGTGTCGGCCGTTATCACGTTCTTCATCTCCCCGGTTCTCGGTGCTGTAGCCGATTTCACGAGCGCAAAGAAGCGTTTTTTGCTCTTTTTTGCTTACACCGGAGCGACCTTTAACCTCCTCCTATACCTCTCAAGGGCAGGAGACGTTTGGAGAACCCTCGTGTTCTTCCTTATAGCCGAGGTCTGCTTCATAAGCGCCAACGTGTTTTACGATGCCTTCCTTCCCCAAATCGCAACAGAGGATAAAATGGATATGGTTTCTGGAAAGGGATTCTCCTACGGCTATGTGGGTGGAGGGCTTCAACTCGCCATGGCATTCGCGCTTGTTGCCCTTCACGAGGAGCTTGGAATCCAACAAACCGAGGCCGTAAGGATAGGAATCCTGGGAGCAGGGCTCTGGTGGGCTGGGTTCACCATCTTTATAGCGAAAAACCTCTTTGAGGCCGAGGGCACAAATCCCCTTCCAGAGGACTTTAAGGGTTGGCGTTTTACTCCCCTGGCCTATGTCGCTCTAGGCATATCCCGACTCATTAAGACAACAAAACGCGTAAGGAGGTTTAGGCACCTCGTTCTCTTCCTCTTCTCCTATATGCTGTATAACGATGGCATACAGACCGTCCTAACAATGGCAACCATCTATGGAAAGGAAGAGATCGGTCTCTCCACGACAGCCCTTCTCGTAACGCTCCTAATAATACAGGGGGTCGCTTCGATCGGGGCCGTAGTGTTTAGCCGTCTTGCAGGGGTTGTGGGCACGAAAAGAGCGGTTATGACGACCCTCGTGCTCTGGTCCATTGTTGTGATATACGCCTACTTCATACATACGACCGCCGGATTTCTTCTGGCGGGCATGATGGCGGGAGTCGTCATGGGTGGGTCTCAGGCTCTAAGCCGGTCTTTCTACGGCTCTATGATCCCTGAGGAGGCAAGTGCCGAGTTCTATGGATTTTATACCGTATTTAGCAAGTTCTCCGCCATCTGGGGCCCTTTTGTCTTCGCCTTTGTCCGTCAGATGACTGGAACAGCAAGGAACTCCATCCTCTCAATCATAGTGTTTTTCGTGGTCGGGCTCGTCCTCCTGTATTTTGTTGACGAAGAGAAGGCAAGAAAGGCAAAGGAATCGGGCGCTTTTTAGCCAAAATACAAACCGGACCTTACATGAAACGCCGTATCCCTATTGTGGATAAACCCAAAAGAGGCCTGTATTTTAAGCCGTTCATGAAATAAGTATTGGACTTAAGGAACTTCAGTGATCTTTTTTCTGATTTTTATCGGCCACTTACGTTTAAGTATATTTCCAACCACCCTCGAAAAACCCACCGAAGGAAAATCGGATTCGGTATAAATTCCTTCCTAACTCCCTGTAAACACAGGACTAAAAAAAAGAACTTGACAATCTCTTTTAATATCTGTTAGATTTAGAGTCACAAGCTTAGAGGGGGGAGCATTCCACAGGTTATTTCCCTATAAAAGTTATCCACATCCTGTTGATAAGCTGTGGAAAAGTTGTTGATTTTCGGGAGGATTGGGAGAAAATTGGCCAAGAGAGTAACCCTAGGACGTACCCTTAAATCCCTCTTTCCAGACGAGATGGAAGAATCGACCAGAAGGGGAATAGAAACCCTTATAACGCCCCCGATTCTCCATCAAAAAAAGGCTTTAGAACCCAAGAAGATCGTCTGGGAAGACGTACTAGAGAGGATAAAGAAGAAATCAAATCCACAGGTCTTCTTCTGGTTCGCACCTCTTAAACTCGTTTCACAAACGGAAGAATCCATCACGTTAAAAGCAAACAGCCAGTTTGACAGAGACTGGATAAACAACCACTACCTGGATTTTATAACCGATACGATTAAAGAGGTTTACGAGAGGAGGTACGAGGTCAAGATAATAGCCGAAGTGGACGGCCTCGATTCCCCACTGGAAGAGTCCGAAGAATCACAGATGCCTCTAAAGGAAACAAGGGAAGTAAACAGAGACACGGTTTTTACCGGTTTTCTAAATCCGAACTACACATTTGACAGGTTTATCGTAGGGTCAAGCAACCAGTTTGCACACGCCGCTTCTATTGCTGTGGCAAGAAAGCCCGGAGAGGCCTACAATCCCCTCTTCATATACGGCGGGGTAGGGCTCGGAAAAACCCACCTCATCAACGCAATCGGAAACTACATACTGAAAAACACATCCCTCATGGCAAGGATATGCTGTATATCGGCAGAGCACTTTACAAACCAGGTCATAAACAGTATAAAATCCAACAAGATGGAGGAATTCAGGAACAGATACAGGTTCGGCTGCGATGTGCTCCTTATAGATGACATACAGTTCATAGCGGGAAAGGAAAGTACACAGGAGGAGTTCTTCCACACCTTTAACACCCTATACGAGTCAAAGAAGCAGATAGTGATTACGAGTGATAAATCCCCAAAGGACATGTCCTACCTTGAAGAGAGGCTGAGATCGAGGTTCGAGTGGGGACTAATTACGGATATTCAACCGCCTGAGATAGAAACCAAGGTCGCCATACTTAAGAACAAAGCGGAGTCAGAGGGAGTTGTGCTTCCGAATGAGGTTGCCATATTCCTCGCTGAAAACATCACATCAAACATAAGGGAGCTCGAGGGAACGCTTATCAACATCATAGGCCATGCAAAGCTCCTAAATACGGAGATCACCATGGAGCTTGCAAGGGAGAGGCTTAAAAACATAATAAAAGAGCAGGATAGAAGGATACTCAGCATCGAGTCCATACAAAAAGAGGTCTCAAACTTCTTTGGAATAAAAATACAGGATCTAAAATCCGAGAGGAAACAGAAAAACATCGCTGTTCCAAGGCAGATCGCGATGTACCTTGCAAGGAGGTATACGGGAGCGTCTTTTCCTGAAATCGGAGAAAAATTCGGCGGAAAAGATCACTCCACCGTTATACATGCCGTAAGAAAAATAGAAACCTCCATAGGGG
Source organism: uncultured Spirochaetia bacterium (assembly GCA_964636885.1). Classification (GTDB taxonomy): domain Bacteria; phylum Desulfobacterota_D; class UBA1144; order Nemesobacterales; family CSP1-2; genus CAZWVA01. The sequence goes on along the minus strand of CAZWVA010000006.1, from coordinate 37,431 downwards.
AAGACTCGACTCTAAGAAGCACGATAGATGCGGTATCCAGAAAAATCGAGGCCTTAAGAAGTGGATAATATGTGGATAGGTCTGTGGGTAAAGCTGTGGAATAAACTGTGGATAAAATGGCTGTGAATAAAAGAGGGTAAAAGCGATAGTTTATCAACATACTTATCAACATGAAAAACGTAGTGTTATAAGCGCATTAGATCGCTTATCCACAAATCCACAGCCCCTACTACTTCTACTATATTTAATACTATTCTTTAAATACAATTAGAAGGAGTAGAGGAATATGAAGCTAAGAGTAGAAGCGATAAACCTCTCTGAAAGATTGGGACTCATACAAGGAATCACCGAGAGGCGAGCAACCATGCCCGTTCTTTCGCATGTACTCGTCTCTGCCTCAAAGGGTAGGGCCGAGGGGATCACACTCACTGCAACCGATCTAGAGACGACCATGAGTGCCTGGTGTGGTGCGAGTGTTTCAAAGGAGGGCAGTCTCGCCATTCCGGCAAGAAAGCTCTACGAAATCACTAAGGAGCTTCCCCAAGGGGAGATAGAGATCGAGGAGATCGGAAACCATTGGATGATGCTAAAGACATCAAGAGCGACGTTTAAGATTGCCGGACTCCCGAGTGAGGATTTCCCCTCTATTCCAGAGCTGTCACCGGATCGCCTTTTCTCAGTCGAGAGTCCTCTCATAGACGATATGATAACAAAGACCATATTTGCCATTTCTCCTGATGATCTTAGGAGGAACCTTGCCGGGATCTATATGGAGAAGACCGGAAAGCAAAGCTTAAGATTTGTCGCTACCGATGGTCACAGGCTTTCTCTCGTTGAAAAAGCGATTTCTAGCGATGTCAAGCTTGAAAAGGGTGTCGTCGTTCCAAAAAAGGGCGTGTCGGAGCTGAGAAAGATAGTAAAGCTTAAAGATATCGTGAGGATAGGCTGTGGTAAAAACTTTTTTATGGCAGAAGGGGACGGCATAGTTTTAATCGTAAGGCTTATCGACGCAGAGTTTCCAGATTATAAGCAGGTCATCCCAGAGGTTACAAAAAACACCTTTGCAGTCCGGCAGGGTGAGTTTTTAAGTGCCCTGAGGCGGGTTTCCATACTATCTTCGGATAAAACGAAGAGCGTTAAGATAAGCATAAAAAACGGGGAGATGACACTCGTATCCGTGTCCCCGGAGATTGGGGAGGCCAAGGAGATCATGCCTGTAGAATATAACGGCGATCCTATTGAGATTGGGTTTAACGCCCGGTATCTAATGGATGTGCTTGAGGTTATAAACGAGGAGGAGGTACAGTTTGGAATAACAGACGAGCTCAGCCCAGCGGTGATTAAACCCATTGGAGACGAGGTTTATGTATCCGTTATTATGCCTATGAGGGTATAGCTGGTTCGTCTCCCATAGCGTTTTTTTTACAGTCCGTAGATGCTGAACCTCATTTTTCCAAGCACGTGTCCCTCTTGCGAATCTGTATCAAACGTGGTATCCGTGTGCGATGCCTGTTTGGCGGGTATAAGGTTTATGAGAGGAATGCCCGTGTGTTCTAGATGTGGTGTTCCTTTTGACATTGCCGAATCGCCTGATACCGGTGTCTATACGGATTACGGGCAACCCAATGTGGTCTCTCTTTATTCGTCTTATAGACATATTTGCGGTAGGTGCCTTCTGGGAAGGTTTTATTTTGATAAGGCACGCTCGGTTGCCTTATATGACGGTTTATTAAGGGATATGCTCCACAGGTTTAAGTACGAAGGGAGGTTAAACCTTGGGGAGGCGCTTTCAAGGATTCTGGTGGATAATCTCCCTAATGACCTGGATGGATTCGATCTGGTTCTTCCGGTTCCACTACACATCGAAAAACTCAGAAAGAGGGAGTACAATCAGTCCGTGATCTTGGGTATTGGGCTTGCCACTCGGTTGAGGATCCCTCTAGACCCATTTACACTCCGTAAGATAAGGGAAACAAGGCCCCAGTTTGAGATCGAAAATGAGGACGAGAGGCGAAGAAACGTAAAAGGGGCATTCTCAGTGGTGGATGGTCGGAAGATAAAGAAGAAATCCATCCTTCTCATAGACGACGTGTTCACCACGGGCTCAACTGTAAATGAGTGTGCGAGGGTGCTTTTTGAGTCTGGAGCCTTCCGTGTCCAGGTTTTAACACTTATGAGAGTCGTACAGAACTGAATTCGGTAGTTTCGTTTAAGACAGTTTATATCTGGTGGACCCTTTTTAGCGTAACGTTGACTCCGGTAATAGAGTTACCCGACTTTGAGAGAAAACATCCGGGCTCTCAATTACCGAGTAGGGTTCCCTCTTTTATCCTTCTACCCCTTAAGAACTCCTCGGCTTTTAGCCTTTTTCCTCCCTCTATCTGGACTTCCAGGAGGTCGAGCGCATCCTTTCCAGTGGCAACCCTTAGGATGCCAGAGCCGGACTTTATTATTTCTCCCGGTCTTCCATCGCCTTCCGAGACCCTCGCCTTATATACCTTTAAGAGCTTTCCCTCAAGGGTCGTGTAGGCACCAGGCCAGGGAAGGGTTCCCCTTATTAGGTTCCTTATCTCCTCAGCCGTTTTTCTCCAGTCTATTTTTCCGTCTTCCTTTTTTAGCATGGGTGCATATGTGGCCTGTGAGTGGTCTTGTGGAACGGGAGTGAGTTTTCCCTCTTTTAGTAGCCTTATGGTTTCGATGAGAAGCTCTGCTCCTATAATGGAGAGCCTTTGAGAGAGGGTTTCTCCGGTGTCCTCATCATCGATCGGGACCTCTCTTTTAAGGAGCATATCGCCAGTATCCATCCCCTCGTCCATCCTCATCGTGGTTATTCCGGTTATCCTTTCCCCCCTAATTATCGCCCAGTTAATTGGCGCCGCACCCCTGTATTTTGGCAGAATCGAGGCGTGGACGTTTATACAGCCATGTGTAGGGAGGTCGAGTATATTCTTGGGAAGTATCTTTCCATATGCAACGACACAGATGAGATCGGGGTTTAATTCCTTTAACTCGTTAAAGAACTCCTCCGTCTTTATCCTCTGGGGTTGTAAGACCAGGATACAGTGCTTTTCGGCGAGGACCTTTGTAGGGGGCGAAACGACCTCTAGTCCCCTTCCCTTGGGTTTATCGGGCTGGCATACAACCGCAACGACCTCGTCTTCCGAATCGATTAAGGCCCGAAGTGAGGGCACGGCAAATTCGGGGGTTCCCATAAATACTATTCTCATATAGATGGAGTATATTGGTAATAGAGGTATTATTCAATAATAGCCGGATCGACTCTCTATGCGGGTGATTCCTGAACCAGGTATGTCGGGTTTATAGTGCATTTCAACCCAATCTGGAGTGAGGCCATAGCCTCAGTTACAATTAAGTCCGAAAGGAAAGGGCCCTTAATCCACATCTGGCGGTCCATGGTGTTTACCGATTAGGCTCTCAAGAATGACCAAATGAGATCTGGGAATGCATAAAAACGTATAAAAAGGAGAGACAGGTGATAAAGCCAAACGAGTTTGTAAAAGACCTCACCCCATACGTCCCTGGAAAACCGATCGAGGAGCTTGAGCGTGAGCTTGGGATCCGTGATGCGATAAAGATAGCCTCAAACGAGAACCCGATCGGTCCGTCTCCCCTTGCCCTCCGTGCCGTATCGGAGGCACTGTCTAAGATAAACCGTTACCCGGACGGGGATGCGTTCTACCTCAAGCACAAGCTTGCGGAGAGGCTGGGCGTAAGGCCCGAGAATCTCATCTTTGGGAACGGCTCAAACGAGGTAATAGAGATAGTCGCTAGGACCTTTATGAAACCGGGAGATGAGGCCGTTATGGGGGAATTCGCCTTTATAGTCTTTCCGATTGTCACCCAAGCCGTGGGAGGGAAGGCGATAATATCCCCAATGCCCCGCCTTACACACGACCTTAGGGATATGCTTTCACGGATAACACCAAGGACAAGGGCCGTCTTCATAGCGAATCCGAATAATCCAACCGGTACCATGGTAAAGAGGGACGAGCTTGAGTGGTTTGTAGAGAGGGTACCTGAGGATATAATCGTCCTTGTAGATGAGGCCTACTTCGACTACGTTGACGATCCCGATTACCCGAATTCCCTGGATTACCATAATATTGGAAAATCCATCGTCACGGTTAGAACGTTCTCAAAGATCTATGGGCTTGCGGGGCTCAGGCTCGGATTCGGGGTGTCCTCAGAGGAGATCATCTCATACATGAACAGGGTAAGGGAGCCATTTAACGTAAACTCGCTTGCACAGGTCGGAGCCCTTGCCGCACTTGATGATAGGGAGCATGTGAGAATGTCAAAAGAGATAAACGGGAAGGGACTTAGGTACCTAACCGAAGAGCTCAAGAGGATAGACCTCCCCTTTACTCCTTCTTTTACAAACTTTATACTCGTTGATTTGGGTTCGGATCCGATTCCGGTTTATAACGCCCTTCTGAGAGAAGGGGTGATTGTAAGGCCCGTGGGTGGATACGGCCTAAAGACACATCTCCGTGTCACCGTTGGGCTCCCGGAGGAGAACGAGAGGTTTATTAGGGCGATTAGAAGGGTGCTCGGTAGGTGATTGAGTGCTAAGTCTCTTCGGGAACCAAGGCATCACTGGTGTTCTTTCTGATACTTGTGGTTCCGTGTAGGCACCGTCACCGCATTTTACATTACATCCGGTTTAGGCTACTATAAGAGTCCACATACAGCATTCGGGTGTCTTATGGGTTTTTCTAAGGTAACCGTAATAGGTCTTGGTCTTATAGGTGGCTCACTTGCCTGGGCTTTAAGAGGATCTGGCAGGGTAGGAGAGGTCTTTGGGGTTGATCTGGATGAGATGGCCATAGACTATGGAATCAAGAATGGGATAATAGATAGTGGCTCTAAGGGGCTTGAGGAAGGGATCAAGGGCTCGGAGGTCATCGTAATCGCAACCTATGTGGGGACTATTCCAGAAATCGCAAGGGCGGCTATCCCACTTGCTCCAAAAGGGGCGATAATAACGGACGTGGGAAGCGTAAAGTGGAATATAGTAAAAGAGATTGAGGGAGTTATACCTCCCCACCTCCATTTTGTGGGTGGACATCCAATAGCAGGAACGGAGCGCTCTGGCGTCTGGGTAGCCGATTCAGGGCTTTTTCGGGGAAAGAGGTGCATCCTCACCCCTACACAAAAAACCGATCCGGAAGCCCTAAGGAGGGTGAGCGAACTATGGGAGACGGTGGGTGCCAGGGTCTTTTCGATGGATGCCAGGACACATGACCGTGTTTTTGGTTTCGTGAGCCACCTTCCCCACGTCGTGGCTTATGCTCTGGTAAACTCCGTTGCGGATCAAAGAGAGCCCGATAACATGCTCGACTTTGCAGGGGGTGGGCTCAGGGACTATACGAGGATAGGCGCAAGCTCACCGGATATGTGGAGTGACATATTCCTTACGAATAAGGAGAACGTGCTGGAGGCCATTCGGGGATTTAAAAAGGCTCTAGGGAGGATAGAGGGGTTGATAGAGAGGGATGACATAAGTGGACTAAAAGAGGAGCTAAGAGGGGCCGTAAGGGCCAAGGAATCCATGAATAAGGATTCAAATATTCCTTGACATCCCTTTGGTTCTTGGGTTAGAGTTTTAACGTCATGAAGACGACGGTTAACCTCTTTATTCTCGTATTGTTAGTTTTAAGCATCGGGCTTAACGCCTTGATTCTTAAGGAGCTACACTCTGTAAAGGAGGGTATAAGAATCCACGGTGAACGGCTATCAAGCGCCGTAGAGGAGGTTAGGAGGATCAAGTCCCCTTCCACTGCTCCCGCCGCCCCGGAACAGCCGAGTGAGGTTAGGATAAGCATAGATGACGACCCCATAAAGGGCGATCCAAAGGCTCCTGTCACCATAGTGGAGTTTAGTGACTACCAGTGCCCATTCTGTAGAAGGTTTCACGAACAGACCCTTCCGTCTCTTGAGACCGATTATATAAGCAAAGGGAAGGTGAGGTATGTCTTCAGGGACTACCCACTTCAGTTTCACCAGAACGCCTTTCCAGCTGCCCTCGCCGCAAACTGCGCTGGGGAACAGGGAAAGTACTGGGAGATTAACGACTTTCTATTTAAAAACCCGGATAAACTGGACATTCCAAACATACTCGGTTCTGCAAGGGGCTTGGGGCTCAATAGGGAAGAGCTTGAGAGATGCATAAACGAGAAAAGGTATGAATCTGAGATAAATAAGGATATGGAAGATGGCGGGAAATACGGGGTAAGAGGGACCCCTAGTTTCTTCATTGGGAAAACAGAGGGCGGTAAAGAGATAAGCGGGGTCTACATAAGAGGGGCACAGCCTTATCAGGTTTTTAAGGTTCAGATCGATAAGCTCCTTGGCGGGGATAAGGGCTAAGAATGCGATTGCAACGGTCTCTTTTCCTATAACTCCTTATAGTCATTGACAGAATAGAAGGCGGGATATAAAATTGCCAAAGCGATTGGCTCTAACCGAAAGGGCCGTCCTTAAGGCTTAGGAGGATAGGGGAGTTTATGAAGAGGATTTCAAAAAACACGGTTTCCCTCTTGGCTCTCTTTGTCGTCTATCCACTCCTTATCCCTGTTTTCATACACCCATCCTATGCGGGTACGTATTATCGTACCTACAAAAACGGTGTTCCTATTTATACGAATATACCACCTATCGAAGGGGGTTATAAGCGCATAGTCATACATAATCGGGTTTATGATGTGAGGAGAAATCAAATAGGGAATTTTACCTATTCCAAGAACTATGATGATGAGATCTATAAGACCGCAAAGTGGTATGGTATAGACCCCTACCTTGTAAAAGCGGTGATAAAGGTGGAATCAAATTTCAACCCCGAAGCCGTATCTTCAAAAGGGGCCATGGGGGTAATGCAGCTCATGCCAGAGACCGCTAGGGATCATGGGGTGAATAACCCGTTTGATCCACTGGAGAATATAAGCGGGGGCGTAAGGTATCTAAAGAAGTTGATTGACATGTTTAACGGTGACCTCCGTCTTGCCCTTGCCGGTTACAATGCGGGTGAAAACTCCGTAATAAAATACGGATATACGGTTCCTCCCTACGGTGAGACCATGGATTACGTGAACAGGGTTCTTGTTCATTATAACCACCTGAAGAATAGTGCTAGGGGAGAAAGGGATAAAGGGGATATAACCATCGATCAAACCAAGGCGGAGGATAGGTTGTTAGCTAAACACCTTCCCTCTTCTTCAAGTGTAAATGGGCCCGAAACGGTGAGGATAAAGGGGGAGGATTTTCCCTACGACAAGAAACTACTCATATTAGAAACGGAAAAAGCTGAAGAGGCGGCTAAGGTTGATTTGCCCACAACGGTTCCTTCCAATGGCGGGTTTACGATTCAGATAGCCTCATTCCCCGAATTGGATGGGGCCCAGAGGATGGAGCGATCCCTTAAACTCAAGTCCTTTCCCGCCTTCATACAAAAGACCGATGTGCCGGGTAGGGGGACGTGGTACAGGGTAAGGGTGGGCTCGTTTTCAACCATGGAGGAAGCCAGGCTGTACGGGGAGACCATAAAGAGGAGTGAGCCCACCATAGGGGCCGTGCTCATCACGCTAAATAGATAGTCAAGCGAATTTTGGCGTTAGAATCGTCTCCTTTTTCTTGACTTTAGCGTCGTATTTTGTTTATGATATTTTGGGGTTTAATGGGATCTCAATTTCAGATTGAAGGAGAAAAGCGTTATGTCAAACGTCCCTTCGCGATTTAAGCCCGATATAGAACGGGATAGATTCATTTCGGGTATTACGAGTAAGCCAGACGAGAGGGTAGAGGTAGGCATTCTATTTGTCGGTGCGGGACCCGCTAGCCTTGCGGGTGCAATCCGTTTGGCTCAGCTTCTCGAAGGGGAACCCGAGTTAATGGAGTCGCTGGGAGAGATACCCATAGCTATAATCGAGAAGGGAAAGTATCCGGGTGCGCATCTTGTCTCCGGTGCCGTGGTGAATCCCGTTGCCTTTAGAAAGCTGTTTCCTAACCTCCCAAAGTTTGAATTCCCATTTTACGATCAGGTAACCAAAGAGGCGGTCTATTTCCTGACGGAAAAGGGTTCTTTTCGCTTGCCGACCCCTCCAACTATGAATAACCATGGGAATTACGTGGCCTCGATAAGCAGGCTGGCAAAGTGGCTGGCCGAGAAGGCCGAAGAGAAGGGGGTCATGATATTTAACGAGATGGCAGGGGTTAAGGCCCTCGTGGAGGGTGGTGTTGTGAAAGGGGTACGAACGGACGATAAGGGGCTTGACCGAGATGGGAATCCAATGGAGAACTACCAGCCTGGTTCGGATGTGCTGGCCAGGGTCACGGTACTCGGCGAAGGGACGACGGGGCATCTAACCCAGGCCCTGCTCAATTACTTTGACCTCAAGAGGCCTAATCCCCAGATCTACGCTCTAGGTGTGAAGGAGATTTGGGAGGTGCCAAAACCGCTCGACCGGGTCATTCATACCATGGGCTGGCCACTTCGTGGATCGAAGAAATACAGGGAGTTTGGCGGTAGCTTCATTTACCCCATGGGGCAGGACAAGGTATCAATAGGCCTTGTCGTCGGCCTCGATTATGCGGATGCCACCCTTTCCGTCCATGACCTCCTTCAGGAACTAAAGCTCCATCCTCTTATCAAGGAGATTCTCTCTGGAGGAAGACGGTCTGAAAACGGCTGGGGGGCAAAGACGATTCCAGAGGGCGGATTCTACTCGCTCCCTGAGCGCTTGCATGTACCGGGGGCACTCTTTATAGGGGACTCGGCCGGTTTTGTGAACGTTCCGGCGCTTAAGGGTATCCATTATGCCATGTGGTCTGGGATCCTGGCAGCCGAGACTATATTTTCGGCACTGAAGGAAAAGAGAGACCCATCCGAGCCCAGGTCCCTTTCAAGATACGATAGGGCCGTAAGGGAGAGCTTTATTTGGAAGGACCTCTATCGTGTAAGAAACATGAGGCAGGCGTTTCAGCACGGGTTTGTGCCCGGTTTTATACTTGCAGGGTTAATGACCGTAACAGGCGGTCTATTCCCCGGTTGGAGGTTTAAGACCCACGCAGATAGCGAACACCCCGTATTTATCGGCGATCGTAACCGTAAGTACCCGAAGCCGGATAATACGTACACATTCGATAAGCTCTCAAGCGTGTACGCAAGCGGTAACCGTAGCCGCGATAATCAGCCAAATCACATCATCTACAGACCCGATGTACCGGAGGCCATAGGTGAGACCTGGATCAACATGTGCCCTGCACAGGTCTATGAATGGCATGAGGAATCGGGGCACAGGGTTATAAGAACGGATCCCACCAACTGTGTTCAGTGTGGTGCCATAAACGCCAAGGGACTCCGTTTAACACCCCCTGAGGGTGGGAGCGGTCCTGAGTATACGGAAACCTAATGTGTCTTAAGCATACAAGCAGTCTTCCTTTTCTTAAGATAGGCTCGGTGTGTCTAGAAGCAGGCTTATAAATCCCTTTGTCGTCATTCTGAAGGATGATAACGAGTCGATTGAGGTTGTCAATGAGGAGGGAGGGATGGTTTCTTATGAGTCGTATGCGAGTCGGTCCATCCAGTCGGCAAACCTAGTCCAGTTAATCCGGTTGCTCTTTTGACGGAACCTTCCTGTCCAGTATAGAGAGCCACGCCCGATTTCGAGCGTTCCTATCTTTATCCTGTTCGCATAGATCTCAAGTCTAAGAGATGTACCAGCCTTTGTTAGTTCTACAACCTGCACCTGATGAGCTTTTACAACATGCCTTCTCCTTATTCGCTTTTTTACCATTGTTAATGGTCCTCCTGATCCACTAAAAGCTAATACTGACCCTGGAATCCCCTTTATTTGACTTGTGACTAATCGGTAAGGATAGCTTGCTTCACTTCTTAGTGTCTTCCATCTCCTTCTTAAGCCTCTCTATAAGCCACATTCTGGCCAGAGTGGAGTAGTTTATTCCCTTTTCCCTAGCAATCGCCTTAATGGCTTTAACCAGCTCTTTATCCACTCGAATCGTCATTACCTGTTTTTCGGGCCTGGTAAACACCCTTTCCTTTACGGGTTCCAGATCGTCCTCGAACTCCGTAAGGCTATGGGCGTCCCAAAATGGGGCGACGTACTGGTCGGATTTAAATCGCGGGATCTTCATTACTCATCTTCCTGTTCACATTGGTACAAACAGAAAGGCAGACGGTTTAAAGAACACCGTATCTTGCCTTTTCCTCATCTCCCATGTCCCTTGCCGCTATAACCTTGGCTTTGCCGTTTCCTAGGGGCTTAACCACTATGAGGAGGCATCTGCCTCCCTGTGTTTTGCCAAGAACGTAGTAGTTCCTCATATCCTTTTCCCTGAATACCTTCATGTTTTCGTCCTCGAAACAGACCTCTTCGACCTCCCTGGGGCTTATATTGTGCTTATCACCGATGTATCCGATATAGGGCTCTTCCCATACGAGTTTAGTGATGTTCATTTGTATTACATTATATGATATTAGAATATATATATCAAGACTTGATCTACGAATAGCGATTCGAATCCTAAGACAACGAGTCACGAAATACTGTTTTAGGGTACACTATAGAAAAAGTGATGCTTGGGATTAGGTAACACCAGTGAATATCAAACCCACTTTTTCTGCCATTCTCCTCGATTCTGGCGGGGGTTGGATGCAGGGTGCGTCTCAACAGGGCTCACTCCAGGGGGAGGGCTCTTTCGTCATTTTTGGAAAGCCCGCCTTTTCCATCTCTTTGGAGGGGGGGACCGTTACTGTAACCCTACCCCAAAGGCGGTTTATTACGTGCCAAAACCCACTTTCCCTTCTTGAGGGGTATCTGGAGGAAGGGTACGTTGCCATTGGATACCTGGGATACGGGTTCTCAAGATTTACGGAGGAGGGGTTTATTCCCTCCCGTAAGAAGGAGGGGGACTTACTGCCGGATGTTTTTTTCCACTTCTTTAGAAAAGAGGATGGGGTTTCTGGAAGGCTCCAGGACCTCGGGGGCCTTATCAAGGCCGGTTTTGGAGAGGATGCCCTGTGTGCACCGGGAGTAGGGGAAGCGCCCTGCCGCATCCGCTCAAACATGACAAAAGACGAATATATAGAGATGGTTAGACGTGCTAAGGACTATATAGCGGGTGGGGACGTGTATCAGGTAAACCTCTCTCAGCGCTTTACCGCCACCCTTGGGTTTTCTCCCCTTTCCTATTTCCTTAATCTCTACGGTGTCCAGCCGGTTCCCTTTGGATGTTACATGGATTTTGGAGAATTTCAGTTGATAAGCGGCTCCATGGAGCTCTTCTTGAGGAAGACAGGAAGGAAACTCATCACAAAGCCAATAAAGGGGACGAGGAGTAGGGGGTATACAAGTGAGTCGGATGCGATCCTAAAGGCGGAACTCAGGGGAAGCGAGAAGGAAAGGGCGGAGAACCTCATGATAGTAGACCTTATGAGGAACGACCTGGGGAGGGTATGTGGGTACGGAACGGTACGGGTAAATAGTCTCTTTGACATAGAGTCCTATTCCACCCTCCACCAAATGGTATCTGAAATCGAGGGTCATATTGGGCCTGAAGTTGGTATAGGCGATATAATAGTGGCCACATTTCCGCCCGGCTCCGTCACGGGAGCCCCTAAGAGGAGGGCGCTTGAGATAATAGATGAGCTTGAGCCACATCTTAGGGGTCCATACTGTGGCGCTCTTGGGGTCTTTATGCCGGACGGCGACTTTACGCTCAGCGTGGCTATAAGGGTCCTTATTGCGAAAAAGGGAAGGGGGGTCTTCTGGACTGGGAGCGGTATTGTATGGGATTCGGATCCCGATAAGGAATACGAGGAGACCCTCGTTAAGGCCCGTGCCATTAAGAAGGCCCTGGGGGTAACAGAGTAGGGAGATGTGAACCCTTCTTTCTCATGTTATTTTATCCCTAAGGATTCGGGTTTATCCTTTAGACATGGGTGGATTTATCCTAATAGACGGGAGGCCGTATAAGGAAGGGTTACCTCTAAGGTCCCTCTTCTACGGAGAAGGGGTATTTGAGACCTTCCGTTGGAGAAGGGGTTTCCCTGTCTTTTGGGATAGGCATGTAGAGCGTTTTAAAAGGGGAGCAGGGGTGTTAAGGATTCCCTCTCCAGATAGGGAGTATATAGCTGAATCCGTTGAGAGAGCGGTTTTAGAGTCGGGGATAAACGATGCCTATGTGAAGGTATGCCTCCTTTCTCAAGGAAGCCCGGTCTATTATGAGAACCCAAGTGGTTATTCTCTCCTTATAATCGTAAGGGAATATAGCTCTCCTCATTGGCCCATTAAGGCATGCGTTTCGTCCTTTAGGCGCGTTTCCTCCTCGCCGATCGTGGGGATTAAGTCCCTAAACTATCTGGAGAACGTAATGGCAAGAAGGGAGGCTATGGAATCGGGTTTCAATGAGGCCTTATTCCTCAATGAAAGGGGGGAGGTATGCGAGGGAAGCGTGAGCAATATATTCTGGCTTAAAGGGGATGTCCTCTTTACCCCTTCCCTTGAGTGCGGGGTTCTTCCTGGCGTTATTAGGGGGGCCGTCTTTGAACTGGCGAGAGGACTCGGAATGGGTATAAAGGAGGGGCGGTTTTATCTGGATAGCTTGACGTCCTCACAGGGGGTATTTTTCACGAATTCCCTAATAGGTGCTATTCCTGCCTCCCGGATTAATGGGTTTGAGATCCCCTACTCTTCTCAAGGGTTTCTGAGAATCAAGAAAAGCCTTCTGGAAAGGCTTATGTGGGTCTAATCGGAACTCCCATACTACGCTTATTCCTGACCCTTTGTGGAAGGTGGTGATGTGATTTTGCTGTGGATGGATTGTGGATAAATCCGTGGACTGGAGATGCGACTCTATCTAACTATCATAAAATGCTGGATTTTATCCTCTACGAGTTATCCACACCTGTGAAATTCTTTATCCACAGCCTGTGGATGTTTCACGTGAAACATTACGTAACTCCTTATTTTCCAATACAAAATTTACTGAATATCCTTTCGAGAACCTCTTCCGTCGTGGTCTCACCTGTGATCTCCCCAAGGGATTCAAGGGCCGACCTCAGATCAACCGCGAGAAACTCAGGCGATTCTCCCCTCTTCGTGGCTTTAAGAAAGGAGACAAGGCTTTCCCTTGCATTTTCAATCGCCATCTTGTGTCTTAGCTCGGTTATCATGACCTCTGCTCCCTCACTCCGGTTCTTCTTTCCGATAAGGAGATCATGAACCCTGTCCTTTAGCTCCTCGATCCCCCATCCCAGCTTAGCCGATGTCCTTACGATCCTCTCCCTCGGAAAGAACCCTAAAACCTCCTCCTCGGACACCCTCTGAGGGAGATCGGATTTGTTGATGACCAAAATCGACCTCTCAGTCTCTATATTCCTTAAGACCTCGATGTCGTCCTTGTCCAGGTCTATGCTCCCGTCGAGGACGACAATCGCAAGCTCCGCCTCCTCGGCCTTTTTCCTTGCGAGTTCAACGCCCACCCTCTCAACCTCATCCGCCGTTGCCCTAAGCCCTGCTGTATCTACGAGCCTAATGGGTATCCCCCTTACCTCTACGGCTTCCTCAATAAAGTCCCTTGTGGTTCCGGGGTAGGGGCTCACTATAGCCCTTTCCTTCATGAGGAGCCGATTTAAGAGGCTCGATTTTCCAACGTTCGGCTTCCCCAATATGGCGGTATAGACCCCGTGCTTGAGGATCCTTCCCTCCTCATATGTGGAGAGGATCTCATCCATGCGTTCTATGAGCTCTTCGGTGCGCCTTAAAATGGCGTCTCTTACGATCGGGTCTATGTCCTCCTCCGGGAAGTCTACATTCGCCTCTACCTCTGCGAGTGTGTCAAGAACGGTTTCCCTGAGCCCCTCGATTTCCCTTGATAAAACGCCCTCTAGTTGGAGTTCTGCCTGTTTCAGGCTCTCTTCTGTCTGTGCGCTTACTACATCCGCCACGGCCTCAGCCTGAGCGAGGTCCATTTTCCCGTTTAGAAACGCCCTTAGGGTAAATTCTCCGGGCACGGCGGGCCTCGCTCCGTGCTTAAAGAGGAGCCCCAGGATCCTTTTGGGGACCAGATACCCGCCGTGCGAGTGGATCTCTACAACGTCCTCCCCCGTGTAGGAGTGGGGGGACCTCATAAGGACGGAGAGAACGCTATCGATGACCCTCCCGGACTCGGGCTCTACTATGTGGCCACGATATAACCTGTGGGATTTCATATCGAGGATACTTTTATTGCCCGCCCTTTTAAATACCTTACCGAGTATATCCAAGGCGTTTTTTCCGCTTACCCTTATTACGGCGATTCCACCCTCACCCGGCGGGGTTGCGATTGCCGCTATCGTGTCCTCGTTGGAAAGGGGGATCCTGGGCATGCTGAAATAATCTAACATATTCTACCCGGCTGTACTAAGGGGAGATTGCTCCTCCTCATTGAAAATAGGATCATTCGGGGTTAAAATCTCTTTGTCCGAACCGATTCTCTATATAGAAGGATAGATGGTTTTATTCGATCACTCTTTTTGCTTGACTTTCATACGAGTGGTTAAGACAGATGGATAATTACTAATAATAACGGAGAGTTGATTTTCTGTTTTGTTCCAGGGGGTTAGTGGTTCAGTGCCGGACAAGCCGCACTATATAAACCATAGGAGGCGACTCAGGGAGAGGTTCCAAAAGGCAGGGGCCGAGGGGCTTCAGGACTATGAGATCGTTGAGCTTCTCCTCACATATGCCATTCCGAGAAGGGATGTAAAGCCCCTTGCAAAGGAGCTCATAAACCGATTCGGAGGGCTCTCCGGTGTTCTCGACGCCAGCCAAAGGGAGCTCGAAGGGACCGCTGGCCTGGGTCCCGTATCGGCAACGCTCATTAGGCTTGTAAAGGAGGTATGCGGTGTCTACCTGGCAGAGGGAATGAAACAAAGGGATGTCCTCTCCTCTCCCAGGCTCGTCGTGGATTTTGCCCGACTTAAGCTCTCTGGTCTTCCACACGAGGCCTTTATGGTGATCTATTTAAACGTGAAGAACGAGGTTATAGCCCATGAGGTTCTTATAGAGGGAACTGTGGATAGCGTGGTTATTTACCCTCGTCGGATAATAGAATCGGCGCTTTCAAATTACGCCACGGGTCTTATACTGGTTCATAATCACCCAAGCGGCCATCCTGAGCCGTCCGAGGAGGATAAACGCATTACGCGCGCCATTTCCCAAGCCGCACGCACCCTGGACATAAGGGTGTTGGATCACATAGTTGTCGGAAAGGACGGTTATTTTAGCTTCATGGAGTGTGGTTTGTTATCCGATTGATCCGCGTTACGTGTATGGAGGAGATGGGAAAAGGAAGGGTTCTATAAGGGCTCGCTTTTAAAGACCTTAATCGACGAGTATAATAAAGCGGTGATATGATAAGAGTAGAAGAGGCGAAGAGATTAATCCTAGAAAACACAGGGATTTTAGATCCAGTAGAGGTTTCCCTAACCGAGGCTGTAGGGCTCGTCCTTTCGGAGGATATAGTGAGTAACGTCAATCTCCCCTATTTCACGAATTCCGCAATGGACGGCTATGCGGTAAGGAGTAGAGACGTAGAGGGTGCGAGTGAAAGCGATCCCGTATCCCTAATGGTAAGGGGTCTCGTCCGGGCGGGTGATTATCCAGGGTTTACCCTGGGGGAGGGAGAGGCGGCAAGGATTATGACAGGGGCTCCTATCCCCGCGGGAGCGGATTCGGTTGTCATGGTTGAGTATACGGAGGAGGTTGGAGGGGTTGTAAAAATAAAAATGGGTGTGGGTCAGGGGGAGAACGTAAGATACGAGGGAGAGGAGATAAAAAGGGGAGAGATCGCTCTTCAAGCCGGAACCACTCTCAACCCGGCTTCAATAGGGTTTATCGCGGGGGTTGGAATAAATAAGGTAAGGGTCTATAGAAGACCCAGGGTAGCCCTAGTTGTAACGGGGGAAGAGGTTGTAGGGCTCCATGAAGACCTGGGGCCAGGAAGGATCAGGGATACAAACTCAATAGCCCTCCTCTCTGCACTTTCCCAAGAAAAGGCGGAGCCCGTATTTATGGGGCGCGCAAGGGATGAGGTCTCAGACATAAGGGAGAGGCTGGAAATGGGACTCGGCCTGGCCGATCTTCTCATCGTAACGGGTGGTGTTTCAGTTGGGGACTATGACTATGTAAAGGGTGTTTTGGAATGGCTTGGGGTTAGGCCGATCTTCTGGGGGATCGCTCAAAGACCCGGAGGGCCTTTATTCTTTGGGAAAAAGGGAAATGGACTCGTTTTCGGGCTTCCCGGAAACCCGGCCTCTACCCTTGTCTGCTTCTACGAATACGTGAGACCCGTCCTTCACAGGATGATCGGAAAGAGGGATGTGTTTCTTACGGAACTAGAGGCCTTACTCTTGGAGGATCTGAGGAAGAAGCCCGATGGAAAGACCCATTTTATAAGGGGATATGTGGAGAGGAGGAACGATTCCTTCTACGCAAGGCCTACAGGCACCCAGGGCTCGCATATACTTAAATCGTTTGCCCTCTCGAATTGCCTTATCGTGTTCCCTGAGGATTCAACCCACCTTCCATCTGGAAGTGGGGTAAAGGTGCATCTACTTCCCTGACTCAGTCAAGCAGATGAAAAACCAATCCTGAAAGGAGCTTAGGATAGAAATAGGTGGTTTTGTGGGGCATTTTTTCGTTTGCCATTGATACCTCGAATATATCGAGAGCCGAGATACTGGGAAGGATAAATGCGAGCTTATATCCGTCCCTTACGAGACCGATGGCTTCTTTCAGGGATTTCGTATAGAGGATCTCTGCTTCCTCCTCTTTTATGATCTCGTTAAATACGAGGTTGTGGAGGAGCATAACCCCAAGATTCCTATAGGAAACAGGAAGGGGCTCTTTTAAAGATGCCTTAAAGACGGTGTCGGAGTCTCCTGTAAGTACGGCAAATTCCCTTGGGCCGAGTGGAAGGACGCCTTTATTAAAGGATACCTTTTCCAGATTGAACCGCTCTCCCAGTTTCTTAAAAAAAACTTCAATATCAAGGTGGCCAAGGCTCCTTACCACTCGGTGTGTAGGCTTGATTAGAAGCCCCTCGTCCTCTCCCCGGCAGAGGTACATCATGACGTATTCATATGGCTTGTCTTCAGAATCCATACCGAATCTCTTTCTCTGTATGTCCCTGTATTCAAGTGCCGTCTCGTAGCGATGGTGTCCGTCTGCTATAAGGAGGTTGCGGCTCGTCATCTGGCTTTTAATCTCTGATATTAGATCACCATGAGAAACCTTCCAGAGCCTGCTTTTAACGCCGTCACCGCCAACAGCATCGATTATGGGTTTTTCGGGGAGTCTTTCTTCGATCGATCTTTGAACCAATCCATCTGGGTCGGAGTAGATCGCAAAAACCGGGCTCAGGTTTGCCCTGCAGGCTATGGTGAGTTTAAGTCTATCCTGCTTGTGTTTAGGAAACGTCCTTTCGTGGGGAAGTATCCTTTTTGATGAAAAATCCTCAAGCCTTACCACAGCAATGAATCCCTTGCGTGTTACCGTCTTTCCGTCTTCCTCGAATTCCTGATAGTATGGATATATGCAGGGTTCCTCGTCCCTGATAAGGAGTTCTTCTCCCATCCATCTTCTAAAGGTTTTGCTTGCCCGTGCGTATTTCTCGTCGCCTTCTCCCTTTGGAAGGATGAGACGGATGACGTTGTAAGGGCTCTTTTCGTAGAGCTCGTTTTGTTCGCTCGGGCTTATCACGTCGTAAGGGGGGGCGAGGACGGAGCTAAAGTCTTTTATCTTGTTGGGGTTATAACGAACCCCGTAAAAGGGGTTTACCATTACCATTTGAGAAACTCCTCTAATTCCTCTTTACCTATGTCCCCTTCCCTTATCATTAAAGGCGGTTTAACGGTTAGATCTATTACAGTGGAGCCCTTTGATGGGGGTAGATTACCAGAATCTACGATAAGTTCAACCTTGCCGTTAAATGTCTCATAAACCCCATTAAAGCTGAACACATTTTCCATTCCGCTTATGTTTGCACTTGTTGAGGTTATGGGCTGAGTGAGGAGATCGAATAGACGCCTCACAAACGGATGTCCAGAGATTCTCACGGCTATCTTTCCCGTTCCCGCAGAGATGAGCCTCGGGAGAACCTTCTTTTCCCTGAGAACGAGTGTAAGCGCCCCGGGAAGGAATCTGTCAATAAGCATAGAGGCCTCCTCGGTGACCTCGACGAGTTCCAGGATCATCTCCTTGTCCCTCGCAAGGATCGGGATGGGTTTTCCGTGTGGTCTTCCCTTTACATCGAATACCCTCACTACCGCCTTCTCATCGAAGGCAAGTGCGCCTATCCCATAAAGCGTTTCTGTGGGGTACACGATAATACCGCCTCTGGTGAGCACGGATGCCGCTTTTTCGTGTGACTCTGGGCTATCCGCCTTGATTATATCCGTCAACGATAAATGCACCTTGTTCGTTATTAAGAGAGGAGGGATTAACTCCTAACCGATAAGTTATCTTTTTTATCGATGGATTTCAAGCGTCTGTGTCCGTATGAAAAGTGCCGAACCCGGCAAATCCATTCTAAAAGGGATTTTTTTTACAAACTATACTGGTATCCTATTTGGAGTAACATTATGGTTCCGTAACGCCTCAATGCGAATACTCGCCCTGGACGTAGGGACAAAGACTATAGGGGTCGCCGTAAGCGATGAGCTTGGAATCGCCGCACACGGGGTTACGACCATAGAAAGGACCGACCTAAATCGGGATCTTGAGGCCATACGTAGACTCATAGATGAGTATAAGCCCTCCGAGGTGCTTATCGGTCTCCCCTATAATCCCGATGGCACAGTGGGTAAAAGGGGGC
>CAZWVA010000006.1:0-18527 GCA_964636885.1 uncultured Spirochaetia bacterium | reverse complement strand
AGATAATGAGGTTCGCGGAGGAGATAAGGAAGGCATTTTCTATAGCCATCGAGTTCTGGGATGAGAGCTTTTCGACCGTTAATGCCGAGCGGGTATTACTGGAGGCTGATCTCGGCAGAAAAAAAAGGAAGAGGGTCATTGATAAAATGGCTGCGGTTTTTATACTTGAAGATTATCTAGCAAGTAAAAGGGGCTAGACATGCCCTACGCTAAGGTAAATGGAATAAAAATCTATTACGAAACCCACGGAGAGGGCCCCCCTGTAATCCTTATAGGAGGGCTTGGAAGCCAGGCAGAGAGTTGGGCTACACAGGTTTCCATATACTCAAGACACCTCCGTGTAATAGTATTCGACAACCGCGGGGCCGGGAGATCGGATAAACCCGATATTCCATACACAACGGAGCTCATGGCGGACGATACCGCCTCTCTCCTCGATGCCCTTGGTATCGAATCTGCCCACGTAGTGGGAAAGTCAATGGGCGGGATGATCGGCCAGTGGGTTGCTATAAAGTATCCGGAGAGGGTAAGGAAACTCGTTTTGGGATGCACGTCCGCATCCCGAGACGACGTGGGAAACGAGATCCTCAGGATGGGAAGGGAGATCGCAACCAAGATCGGTATGAGAGCCGTGTGGCTCAATGCGCTCTTTCTTGGATATACGAGGGGGTATATAGAGAAAAACCTGGGCAGTATAAGGGAGACCCTGGCCACCGTTCCTGAGGACAAGGAGACCCTTACCGGTTATATCAGGCAGAGTATTGCGTGTGAAGGGCATGACACGAGGGATCTCGTAGGAAGGATTAAGGCACCTACACTCGTTATGCTTGGGGATCGTGATATGATCGCATCGCCAAGGCGCTCGCGTGAGCTTGCGGAGCTGATTCCGGGCGCGCGACTAAGGGTGTTTGAAGGGGTTGGCCATGGGTTCTGGAGGGAGAGGCAGGAAGAGGTGGATAGACTGGTTTTGGACTTTCTACTTTAGGGCAAGGCATGCTCTTTTCACGAACGGTGTTCAGTTGAGGTTTCTCTTCTCTATAATCTGATTTCTCTTCTTTGAGGTTATACTTAGGACCCGGAGTCTTACCTCCAGGGTATTAAGGATCATTTCTGCCCTTTTTTTAACGTTTGCCTCTGCAAGCAGGTCCTGTTTTTCAAAAACGTTTGAAACGATTAGGGAAGCCAGGGCGTCCGTCAGGTTCTCAAGCGGAAGACCGGTATCGATTCTAATCTTGTGGGATTCGTGCTCCTTTCCAAGCATCCCGTTCCATCTTAGAATTAGATCCTCTATGCGTTTCCTATAGGACTCCTCGTTTGCCTCGTGTATGTCTTCCAGGATCTTGACGCGGGCAACCCTATAAGGGAGGTCTTTTACGATCTCTAGTATCCTTACCCTCTTTAGACCAAAGAGGACTATATTGAATTTGCCGTCTTCAAGCGCCTCTAGGCTTACGATCCTTCCCATGCAAGCGACGCTGTGGATTTCGGGATTCCCGTAATAGTTTTTTTCCCATTCTGGTTTTAAAAGTACCATCCCTATGATCCTCTCGTTGTTTATCACGTCGTTTACCATCTGTCTGTACCTGGGTTCAAACACGTGGAGTGGAAGCAGTGTGTTCGGAAAGAAAACAACGGTGGCAAGTGGAAACAGGGGAACGAGGCCGGAGAAGTTCTTTAAGTTCGTTATGTCTTTGAGGTCTATTGTAAATCCGCCCATTATAAGTTTATTCCCTCACGCTTTTAAGTATAACACGGATGGAAATGCAAATCGCTCTTATTAGAGGTCGTTGGTTAAGACATGAGCATCAGTATAGGTGGGATATAGAGGTATATCAACCGTCACAGGGCGCTTCCTTTGGGGTTGATAAGTAGCAGATAAATAGATTCTAAGGGAGGTAGCCCTGCTACTTCAATTACCTGGTTTACTACATGGTAAGCTTCAGTCTTATTATTTGGAACTATGAATGGGCTCTTTTTCTCTTAGACCATGGCTTATTGCTCTTACCCTGGTGTTCATGTCTTAACCCAAAAGAACTTTTCGCTTGACACTAAACTCCTCTTTGTGAGATAATAGCAAAAAAGCTTTGTGCATAAATAAGTTTATATGCAAGTAACTGTAAATCTTAAATAAGGAGGTTGGAAACATGAGACCGACATTTGAAACTTTTTGTTTATTTTTATTAATTAGTCTTATGGGATTGGGGGGGGTAGTATGGGTCAAGAAGAGCAAGGCACTAACGAATTAGTTGCGGATTCGGATGGTGTTTATTATGTGATTCTTACAGGTGAAGAAGATGAGAAGGCACTTTCTCAAATTCCTAAAAATGCTAAGGTAGTTTACTACGACTCTGCTGAGCTTAGACAATCTCTAAAAATTGTAAGAGAATCAGGTAATTTTGAAGTTCTAAATGCCGAAGTGCCCCTCGAAAAATTACTCAAAGATAGCCCTCCGTTAAGCTTTGAAAGAATTAATGAAAGTTTTGATGGTACCCACAATACCCATTGTGGAGATGGAGAAACTGTGAGCTCTTGGTGGAACCGTAATACTTCGGCAAAACCGGGTCTAACTGATGGGGTAGAAGATCATGTATATATGATTTATAAACAAGATGCACATCCGTGGTGGAATTATGTAGTTACTAGAAACTGGGGTAGTCAGTGTACGATGGAAGCTTATTTAACATACAACACCTCAACCAATACCCCTACTTTTAATGTCCTTGACTGGACGTGTAACACTTCTGCATGTCCTGGGCAAGCAGGAACTGGTGGTTGTAGTGCCAGTGTTACTAAAAGCACTCTTTTAAACGGTTATGTAGCAAATCAATATGATGGGCAACATTGGTTTCCCGTCATATATGTTGTTGTAAATGAATTTTACGTTCCCAGTGAAAATCCAGCTTATCCTTATAACAATGAAGTTTGGTTGTTTAAATTTAGTAATAACTTGTGGACTCGGGTTCATCAAAGATATCACAACATTAGATCCCTTATAGGTTCATCAGGACAGGATAGGGCTATGTGGATTGAATACCACTATACTTTTAATAATGGTCCTGGATGTACCGGTCAAACGCATACCGATTTGGGATTTATGAATTATTGGCATTGTAAAAGCTCCGATGGAAGAAATGGCAACTGCAGTTGGTACAGACCCACGAGCGGGAATTCTTTTGTGTCTAATGATCATAGTAATCCCGTAACGATTAGACATGTTGTACCCAACTATACATTTCATGTAACAAAGCCTTAGGATACTCCTTTAAAGAAAATAAATCGAATTTAGCCTGTTAGCTATTATAATAGCTCGGAGGCAGAGAAAGGGAGGTATAAATACGATGTTAAAAAAAATCCTTTGCCTAGTATGGCTTGTGATTATACTAGGAACGGCTTGCGATGACGGGGGAGATTCAGATGGATCGGATATACCGTCTGGGTTTAACCTGCTCACCTCGGATTGCCCAGCTCAAGATATAATAGATATACCCGTATCTGAAGGATTTGCTTGGGAGTGTACGCCAACAAGCGGGGGAGAGGGATTTATCGCAGGCACCCTGAGTGACTTGAGTCATACTATTGATTGTTTTTCAACGGTAAGTAGGACCGACGCCTTCTGTAATATCACAGTGCTCGGTAAGATTACATTTATGGCGGATCGCCTGGAGTTCGATCTCAATAACCCTCCTCCACCTGACGAATTAGGCTGTAATCCAGATGTAGCCCTTTCCCAAGAGGAGGTTGAGTGCACTTTAATACGACTTCCTTAAGAATGGCTATGGGATCGATTTTTATAGGGATTCGTGTACTAGCCTTTTTCTGTTAATTTGAAAAACCCTTGACAGCCTCGTTCTTGTGTAATATTATTTTACCGACTGGTCAATTAATGAGGTCTGGATGGGACGAACGAGCAACTCAAAGGAAAGGCTTATAAAGAGCGCTATAGAGCTTATAAGCGCCCGTAGCTACACAGCCGTAGGCGTGCAGGAGCTATGCAAGCACGCGGGGGTAAAGAAGGGTAGCTTTTATCACTTCTTCCAGTCGAAGCGAGACCTTACCCTGGCGGCGCTGGATTTTATATGGGAGACATTCAGGGGACAGGTATTAGAGCCGATTTTTAGCTCTGACCTCCCGCCTCTAGAGAAGTTCCGCCGCTTCCTAGACATGTCCTACCAGCACCACTACTCGACCAAGGAGACGATGGGCTGTATGACGGGTTGCAGGGTCGGCAACCTGGCCGTAGAGCTCAGTACACAGGACGAGGTAATCAGGCAAAGGATCGAACGGATATTCCAGGAATGGGCTGGATACTGGGAGCGGGTAATAAAGGAGGCCATTTCTTCAGGAGACCTCCCAGCGGAGATCGATCCACGTGCTACGGCTCAGGCTATCATTGCATATATAGAGGGTCTTCTGCTTCTAGGAAAGGCGTTTAATGACCCAACGCTTGTAAAGCACCTGGGTCAGGGACTCCTTCAACTGGCCATTAGGAGGAATGACTTAGAGAGCCAGTCCTGTAAGGAAGTGAGTGGCGTTTAAACGTATTTTTTTTATTTCCTGATAAATGACTGGTCAACTAGTATAAAGGAGGTAAGGATTATGCAAGCCGATGGTAGAGACAAGACAGTGGCTATATCGAATGTGGAGTATAGAAGGGACACGCCGCCATCTGACTATAGGAATCATAGAGAACTACCAGATGAGGAACTGGCAAGGCTTTTTGTAAGAAACCAGGACGAAAATGCTTTTAATGAAATCGTGGATCGCTACGGCGATAAGATCTACAGGCTTGCACTTAGGATTACTCATAGCCATAACGATGCGGAGGACGTACTCCAGGAGGTATTTGTCACCCTTTTAGAAAAGATAGATACGTTTCGAGAGGAGTCGAGATTCTCGACCTGGCTCTACAGGGTTGCCGCAAATGCCAGTTACATGCACCTGAGAGCTGGGAGAAAGAAGCACGAAAACGAGGTGGTTCTGGATGACTATAGGCCCTACAACGAATCCGGCAACCTGGAAGGGGTTCAGATAAAAGACTGGAGCGATAGGCCAGACGATGTGATCTTAAGCCGGGAGGGCATAGAGATAATAGAGAAGGCCGTGAATGAGCTCCCCATACCCTACAGGGTTGTCTTTCACCTAAGGGATGTGGAGGGGCTCACCAACCAAGAGGTGGCGAAGGTACTTGGTCTCAGTCTCCCGGCCGTTAAATCCAGGATCCTCAGGGCAAGGCTTTTCTTGAGGGATAGGCTTTCCGATTACTTCTATGAGTTGAGGAAGTAGCTTGTCATCCTCTAACGGCCGATCTGATTATTGGCTCAAGCTCTCCGTTTTTGTCCATCTCAACGCATATATCACAGCCGCCTATCAGTTTGCCATTCACGTAGAGTTGCGGGAAGGTTGGCCAGTTTGAGTACTCCTTTAGTGCCTGTCTCAGTTCCGGGTCTGAGAGAACGTCTACGGTTTCGTATGGTACCTCGTAGGAGTTGAGTATCTCCACTACCCTTGCCGAGAAGCCGCATTGTGGCATCTCCCTTGTCCCTTTCATGTAAAGGAGTATCTTGTTATTCTCTATTTGAGACCGGATCTTCTTTATAATATCCTCAGCCATCCTTTCCCTCCTTGGGTCCTGGAATGGGGACCCTGGTATTTTACTCGAATAACTAAAAAAACAAAAGGGTTAGAACATAAAGAAGCCAAGAATCGGAGCTCTTCCGCTTTATGTTCTTTTACTTACGGTTACCCTTTCCCATTGCTCAGGGGTGTAGGTCTTTAAGGAAAGCGCGTGTATGCGCTCCCTCATGGCGTCTCCAAGGGCGCTATAGACCATCTGATGGCGTTCGAGTAGTCCCTTCCCTTCAAATCCGGAATAAACAACAATGGCCTCAAAATGGGTACCGTCACCCTCCACACTCACAATGGAGCCGGGTAGCCCTCCTTCGATCATGTCTTTAATCTCTTTTGGATCCATGTTTTTGTTATTAATATATATGGCTTTTACGGCCTTTCAAGGTAAAACGTCCTCTGGCGGGTTTCTGATATGAGGATAAGGAGATGCGCTCTCCCGTTATTTGTCCTTCTTGGGGTATTTCTCTTTGCCTACTCCTATTGGGTCCTTAGGGGCGTAGAGCCCACGCTTGAGGGAGAGATAAGAACCGGGAGGCTTAGGTCTCCCGTAAGGATCATAAGAGACGTCTATGCTATCCCCCATATATACGCGAAGAACACACACGACCTCCTCTTTGCCCAGGGCTACATAACCGCTCAGGACCGCCTCTGGCAGATGGATCTATCCAGGAGAATCGCAACCGGAAGGCTCTCCGAGATATTTGGGAAAGACACGGTAGAGATCGATTATTTTTTCCGGGCTCTCGAACTGAAAGACATTGCCGAGAGGATATACATGGGCCTTGACGACGAAAGCAGAGAGGAACTCGATTCATATGCAAGTGGTGTGAATCTCTATATAGAATCGGGTAAAAAGACACTCGAGTCGATCGTTCTGGGATATGATATTGAGCCCTGGAGTCCGGTTGACTCCATCTCCATTCACCTCCTCTCCGCATTCGATCTCTCGATTAATATGGACGAGGAGATATTCGCCATTAAGGCCCTGAGGAGATTCGGTGAAGAGACGTTAGGCGAGCTTCTACACGAATACCCGAAAAACGGGGGGATGATAATACCTGAGGGGACGAGGAAATCCAGCTTCGTCCCTAATATCCCGGAGGGATACAGAATGGCGAGAGAGGAATTCGGGTTATTTCAAGGTAAGGGAGCGAGCAATAACTGGGTGATCGACGGAACGAGGTCCATGAGCGGAAAGCCGCTCCTTGCGAACGACCCGCACCTAAGGGCCCAGATCCCCTCCGTATGGCATGAGATTCACCTTAAGGCCTCGGGGATAAACGTGATTGGGGTCACTTTTCCCGGCTCCCCGTATGTGCTTATAGGGCATAACGAGAGGGTAGCATGGGGGTTCACGGATGCCATGGTCGACAGGGTTGACCTGTTTATAGAGAGGATTAGTCCGGAGAATCCACGCGAGTACTGGTACGTAGACCGTTGGGAGAGGATGAGGACAAAAAGGGTGGAGATAGGGATTAAAGAGGGGAGCGGCTACAGTACCATAGTAAAGGAGATCGACTACACTAGGCACGGCCCTGTCATAAGCCCCTTTGAACCGGGTGTTAAAGAGGTTCTTTCTATGGGTTGGACCGGGAGTACGGTTAAAGATCAAACCATTAAGGCACTCTCTATTCTAAATAGGGCAAAGAACGTCGAGGATGTGAGGAAGGGAGGCAGATACTCCGGGATCTATACGCTTAATGTCGTATGTGCGGATGTGGACGGGAATATAGGGTATCAGCTTGTTGGAGGTGTTCCTGTGAGGGGAAAAGAAACGGCATATCGTCTCTCATCCCTGCATGGCAAACTCCCGGTTCCTGGGTGGACGGATAAATACGAGTGGAAGGGGTTTATTCCGTATGAGGAACTCCCCGGTCTCTCAAATCCCCCTTTGCACTCTATCGCCACGGCGAATAACAGGATAGTTGGTGAGGGTTTTCCCTACCTCATATCAAGCACGTGGGCCCTGCCCTATCGTTATGAGAGGATAGTCTCTCTCCTTGAGGAAAAGGGGAGGTTCTCTTTAGAGGACCTTAAGAGGATGCAGGCCGATGTCTATTCGGTTCCCGCTCGGAGATTCGTCGATGAACTCCTTGGGGTGAGGACAGACAACCTGGAAGTAAGATGGGTTTTGGAGGAGCTCTCCGATTGGGACTATGAGGTGAGGAGCACGAGCCTTCCCGCCCTCCTCTACGAGGTGATAAGGATGGACCTCATAAGAAACGCGTTCCAGGACGAACTGGGAGATATCTACCCGGATTTTCTCTATACCCTGAATTTCAACCAGAATCCCATAGATAATGTAATGGAAGACCCGGATTCACACTGGTGGGATGATACGGGCACTCCCCACAGGGAGAGCAGGGATGAGATGATCGTGAGGAGCATTGGAGAAGCCATTAGAGAGATCGGGAAGGGATTAGGTATGGAAAAGGGGTCATGGTCGTGGGGCAGGCTTCACAGGTATCGTTTCATCCATCCCCTTGGAAGGGTGATTTTTTTAGATAGGGTGTTTAATCCAAAACCCATCCCCGCCGAAGGGGACAGGGACACGATAAATAACTCCTACTTCGGATATAAGAGGCGTTTTGATCCGACCGAGAAGACATACGATGCGGCTATTATCCCGTCCTACCGCTTCATCGTGGATCTATCTGACATTAATCATGCCCTTGGGATGAACTCTACGGGGGAGTCCGGAAACCCCTTAAGCGGGCGTTATTCGGATATGATGGAGGACTGGTCTCAGGTAAAGTACCATCCCCTTCTTTTTGACGATAGGGATGTAGAGAAGAACAAATGGAAGGAACTCAGGTTGTATTAGATTTGCAAAATCCGTAATTTCCTAATAATCTTTACACGAAAATCAGCATAAAGGAGGAAATCCAGATGGCCGCCAGTGCGTATGTCCTTGTGAACCTATCCGGTCCGCAGACCAAAGGGGCTGTAGGCAAGATCAGAAAGATAAAGGGAGTAAAATCCGCTGATATAGTTGCAGGGCCGTATGATCTCATCGTTTTTGTCGAGGGCGAGAGTCAAGAAGAGGTCGGTGAACTCGTAATATCGAAGATAAGAAGAACCCAGGGCGTGACAAACACGGTTACGTGCTTCGTTGTGGCATAGTAGGGAAGGGCAATCCCTGCGATTGCCCTATAAGCCCTGGTAGGCGTTATGTTTTCTTATGGCACTAAAATACACCCCTCTATTATTCCCCGATGCTGGATATAACCTCCAGTGCTCTAGGGACAATCTCGATCCTGTGTTTGCCAGGCTCTAAATGGAACGGCTCTCCGTCTAGATGGGCTGGAAGTCGGCTGTCCAAAGAGACCTCCATCCATGGGGCGCGTCTTATTTCCACCTCTTTTAACCCCAGATGGTTACCCTTACGTACCTTTGGGATCCGTATGAGTCGGCTTAAAGGCGACATATCTCGAATGATGTGTATGTCAAGAAGACCGTCATCGACCTTTGCATCGGGGGCTATCTTAAAATCCCCTCCCTGGCAGGGCCCGTTTGAAGCCCCTGTAAGGAGAACCGTGCCTCTATAGCTCCAGTCCGGGATCCTGATCTCGACCTGGAAGCCCTTAAATCTCAACGCCTCCTGAACGGCTCCCCACAGGTAACCGAGTTCACCCCTTAGGCGTTTCATGTCTCTGTAGCGATGGGAGACCGCTCCATCGAGTCCTATTCCCAATCCGTTTATGAAGTAGCTATCTCCGATTAAACCGAGGTCAACACGCCTCCTCCTGCCTTGTATCAGGGTTTGAACGGCCTTTGGTATTTCAAGTGGTATGCCGGCGGCCTTGGGAAAGTCGTTCCCTCCGCCGGTCGGTATCATTCCGAAGGCGGAATCATGCCCAACCAAACCGTTTATGACCTCATGTGCGGTGCCGTCTCCCCCTACCGCGACTATACAGGTGAATCCACCGGATGCGGCCATCCTGGCAAGCTCCGTGGCCTCGCCCGGTCGAGAGGTGATTCTGAGCTCATAGAGAACGCCTTTCTCTTTTAGAAGGGATCGTATATGAGGGATAAGCCTCCCCGTTCTCCCACGCCCCGACACTGGGTTTATGATGAGTAGATACTTTCCTATATTCAATGAACGATAGATATAGATACGTATCTCATGGTCTCTACAATTGATTTAAGGTTCAATCCTGCACAGCCTCATAAGCTGATCCTCCGGAATCTCAACCGGCTCCACACTCTCGTCTATATTCTCTCTAAAGTGCTTTAACCCGATGCCGAGAAGCGTGCACCTCAGGATAGACCTTATGTGCTTGTGCATTATGACAAGCACCGTTTCGCCAGGGTATCTTAGGGCGATCTTTCTTATGGTCTCTACTATCCGTTTCTGTGCCATGGGTATCGGCTCTGAGCCCTCCGGTATGGGAACGCTCGTAGGATCATCAAACCACTTCCTGAAATTGGATCCCGTGTCATTGAGCAACTCGCTCGTCTTCTGCCCGTTCCAAATCCCATGGTCTATCTCCCGGAGCCCCGAGCACACGTGAAGCGGTACCTTGAGGTGTTCCGCGTATATCTGTGCGGTTTCGTGTGCCCTCTTGAGGTTACTGCAGATTATCCTGTCAATGCCGAGCCTTTCGATCTTGGGTAAATTCGCCTTTGCTTCTTCGCGTCCCTCCGTGCAGAGCGGTAGGTCCGTGGTTCCTATCAGCCTGCCCTCCAGGTTCCATTGCACCTTGCAGTGCCTTCCAAGGTAGATTCTGGCTATGTTGTTGTTTGATCTATCCATTTCTCCAATCTCTTCTTTACTGGTTTAGGCTATCCCTTTTAAGGTGGGGCAGGTACCTGCCGCCAAGGAGGATTCGCCCTTGGTCTGCCCCCTCCATGAGCCTCGATATCAGGTAATCTCTACTCGGTCCCAGGATGTTTACCCCGTGATCGGATTCCACCAGACAGAGCAGGTTCATGTTACTGCCGTTTTGATTGGCCAGATTGTAGATGGCCGAGTAGTTGAGGAGTGCCGCCTCGACCGTTCCACATGGCATCGAGGGGTTCTTGGCCCCTGCATGGTGCTCGTTCTGACGGAACCATAAGGGGTCAGGGTATCCGTGGAAATGGACGATTGGCATTCCCTCTTTGATCAACTCAGGCGTGTATAGGGCCGAGGCAAGGGCCTGTGCGAGTATCACATATGTATCGAATGAGGGTCTTATGTCCCTTCTACTGAGATTGACCCCTTCTGGAACCTGAAGGTATAGCTTTCCCTTTATAAGGCCTATCCTGATTACGTCGCTATTGGGGTCGAGATTCGTCTTATCACATCCCGAACGGGAGGTTACAACCCAGATATCCGGAACCTGCTGGTATACCTCCTGTCCCCTTATGACGGTTCTTACGTACCATCTACCCTTATCGTTTTGCCTGAGCACATCGGAATTAAATCCATTGACCCCGCATAGGGACTCCCACTCATTTCGGGTTATTTCCCTTGGGCCCTCGTATCTTGGGGCCTCTGCAATCGCGATAAAGCCGTAAGAAACGCCTGTCCTCCCCTCGAGTATCTTTTCGACAACGTCCCTGTGAGACAACCTAGAGATCTTCTCGCTAAACCTCGAACCCGTTGGGAATAGGTCTGTGTCTTTTAGGCTTTTCCCCAGATTGGCCAGTTGCATGGCATATGGGGACCCAGTCGGATCGTATTCCCCTTTTTCAAACCGAGTGAGAACCGGCGGTTTTATAGGGGCGTATATCTTAGGGATAAGCGAGTTTAACACAAACTCGTCCAGTTGTTCCCTGAGGAATACGGAGTCAGAGAGGTTCATGTTTATAATGGAAAACCTGTCTTCTGAGACGCCGATAACGATCTCGGACATCGTCCTTATCAGGTCCTGGAGTCCAATGGCTATCTTCCTGTCATACGGGGTATTTTCATCTACAAACTCCGGATTTAAGGACGTTATGGTAATGATCTGCGTGTTATAAGGGTCTTGAACGTACCTAGCGGTAAAATCATCGGCCCAGCCACTCCTTTTAAGTATCTCCATAACGGACATGTCCGGAGAGCGGAGGTAGGAGTATATCCTTTCTGCTATGTTGCTCATTATTTTCCTTATGGGGGAATAAGGCCTCTCAACATCGATTACGGCGTGGATACTGCTTTTAACCTTTCTTGTTCTCAGTATCCTGTGAATGAGGCTCGGCACGATCTCCGTTGCTTCCTCCCACGGCACGACCTCAACGCCGTGGTGTTTGAGCTTCTCTTCAAGGGTTTTCCTAAACTCGATAATCGTTTTGTTTCCGTATCCATCGGGCAACGGCCTTATGGTAACCCTTACCCTTTTAGCCATTTCAATCGGATTCTTGGGGTTTACGATCTCCTTTTGAGGTGGTATTCCCGCAAGGCTTATGATCGTCTCCAAATCCAAATCCGCAAGTTGAAGATCCGTCATTCCGTTTAACCTCTTTTTTCCTCTCTCTTTATGTTTTGTCTTTTAGGGTTTGTGACAAAAACCAATAATTTAGACTATTTTATCTCCTTATTCAACCTCCTCCTAAAACCTGCCCCGGTTTTCTTAAGGGATAGAAAGCTATAAAGCCACCCTTATCCTCTCATCCTCTGCAAGCGCCCTCTCCATCCCTTCCCTTACGAGTTTCATGAGCTCTTCCCTCCCTTCCCTTCCCGGGGGGAGGTTCCTTACATGGATAGGGGGGAGTATTTTGATCCTCATAACGCCCGGATTTATCCTAAGCGAGCCCTTGGGCATGATCTCCTTTCCACCTATAATGACCATGGGTACAACCGGCACCCCCGCAATCATTGCGACTAGGAAACCGCCCTTCTTAAACGGAAGAAGCCTTCCATCTGGGCTTCTCGTTCCCTCCGGGGCGATTAGAACAGGGGGACCCGATCTTATGTGCTCGGCTATTTTCCTTATCTCCTGCGTATCCCTGCTTGAGCTGTCCCTTTCAACGAAGTACTGGCCGGTTATCCTTGATACCCATCCGACAAACGGCACATGGGCGACCTCCTTTTTCATAACGGCCTTCCACTCGATTGGAAGAAAACCGCAGAATGCGAATATGTCAAAGGAGCTTTGATGGTTGTACATAATCACACACGGCTCCTTCGGCAGGTTTTCCGTTCCCTCGAGTTCGACCTTGACCCCACACGATCTGGCGACCAAACGTCCCCACGGTCTTATGGCATATCTGATCACCTTATTGGGAAAGGCAAGGGACAGAAAGACACCGATTATCCCCCAGAAAACCGTCCAAAAAACTATGAGGCTCCAGCTAAAGAAGGTTCTTAACATGCATTAGGTCTATACCTATAAACTAAGCTAGATTTATCACTAATCAAGTCTCTTGTCAAGCAAAGGTATGCGATTTAATCCCTTTTATATCGGTGATTCCATTCGTGGCCTTGTGATAAAATCCGATTAATGTATAGGCATTCTGTATGTGATTTTGTTTTCTCATGAAAAAGGGTTTTTTCTCTTTGAGATTTGTGCTATTATGAAGAAGGGTAGTGAGTTAGCCGTTTATCCTGTGGGAGAGGAGGATAACCATGTTAGAGGATCTAAAGGTTAGGGATCTAATTGGTAAAAGGGATAATGTGTATTTTGTGAACGCTGACGATACATCGGATGTGGCCGCCCTGAAACTCCGAAACTTCAAGGTGAGAACAATCGGTGTCATGGAAAACGGGAAACTGGTCGGGGTCGTGGGGCAGAGTGATTTTTCAACAAAGGTAGTAGCCATGGGCAGGAATCCCTCCGATGTAAGGGTCTCGGAGATTATGAGTAAAAACCTCTTTACCGTTAACCTTGATACCTCCTTCTTTGAATGCCTGAAGCTTATGGATACGCACCGTATATCCCATCTCATAATCCTCGATGAAGAGGAGAGGTATTACGGGATGCTCTCTTGGAGGGATCTCCAGCAGAGGTTGGTTAAGGAGCTAAAATACCAGCTTAGGATCACACAGGAATACGCCTTTGGCCCACATGTTGGAGAGGTGATAACACTAAGTGACTGATCTTGTTTTTATAGCCCAAAGAAATGGAATCAAATAACCCTGTTTAACCGGAGAATTCTATCTCCCTTACCCTCTCTGGATCGAATTCATTAAGAGGTTTTATCTCGTCCTCCATTGGAGGCGGGATGAGGGGAGCCGGTGAAACGGGAAACCCCGTATTTTTTACAACCTCTTCGTAGCTCGAATAGGGGTGAATGCCATCCAGTACAAGGCTACCTCCCTCCTTCCTGAAGACGGCAAGAGGGGTTACAACCCTGTAGACGTTTCCGCTAGCCGTGATAATGGGGCATTTCTCTATAAGAGTACGAGTGTCATGCCTCGTTCTCCAGAGTATCACGCGTCTAGTGTTCGGGTAGATGAGTGCGCTTCCCGCCCCGCCCGTAAACTGGGCCTTTATCCTGCCGTCCTCTTCTATACGGCTGAGGTTGAAGTTCCCGTGCCTGTCTATCTGAACTCCTGAGAGGAAGGCAACGTCTAGCTCACCCCTTGCCGACATATCGAATATCTCGGCAAGGGTCATAGATGCCCTCCCACCCCTTGCGATCTCGAAGTGGATGGTCGTACGTGGGGGGAAGGAGGGGTTCGGGTTTATCCTCCCCGGGATGTTTAGCCATGTGAGATTTGGATTATAGAGCCTTCTTGCAAGCCAGATCGCAAAAAATGGGAGGTTGGATGCCACACCCATAAACACGTTTTCCGCATCCCTGAGGAGCCTTGCCATCGTTACTATCATCATGTCGGCTCTTGAGTATTCCATTTGCGTAATCCGAAATAGGGTTCAGGGTCTAACCTCTTCGAGATAGTTTCTAAGTCCTTCAAGGTCTTTAACCGAGAGATACTCCTTTACCTGCTCAGGGGAATAATCGTAATAGGGATAGCACGCCCCAGGTAGCGCCCCTCTTGGGGCTTCAACAACCGCCTCTACCTTAAAACCGGGTATAAAGGCAAGGTCTCCCTCCCTTTCGATCTCGTCCCTAGAAACCATTCTCTCTACAGTCAGTATGATCCTCCTTGCGGCCCTTGCCATTATGATATCCTCATAGACCGGACCGTATATGATTCCGTTTCCCTCCTCATCTGCCTTCTGCACGTGGAGAATGGCCCAGTCGGGGTATATTGCTGGAACCGTAAGAACCTCTCCATCCCCATATGGGTTTTTTACCTTTTTGAATCTACTGACTATATGGCTTTCCCCCAGGTCGGCAACGGGCATAAAGGGCACACCGAAGGCAGCGGCCCTAAGGCTTGATATTACCGTATAACATGAGTTTTCGTTAAATCGAACCCTCCCCTCCTGGACGGCACGTCTAAAGTTCGGTGCAAGACCGAATTCGGCCTCGAAGCTCACATAACCAGCGGTCACCTCCTCAAGACAACCAGCAAAGGAGAGGAGGTCAAAATCGTAGTTTGCGGCTGTTTTCATCACCTTGAGCCTCTTTTTTCCCTGACGCGCCAGTTCCCTTGCAAACGCCGAGGGAAGGCGTTGTAATAGAAGTCCCCCCATGGCGAGCCTTTCTCCGTCGGATACAAGTGAGGCCGCCTCTTCGATCGTTTTTACCTTGTTCATTTTACCCGCTCCCTGATTCTCATATCCGTCTTAAAGGTTAGCACAAAAAAGGGATTCCATACCGATCCTTATTGTGTGTGTAATCGGCTTTTTATATTTAGTAGCTCAAGCATCCTGTCGATATCCGTTGTGGGCAGCTTGCATTGATGGTTCATACAGACATAGGCCGTAGCTTTACCCCCGAGGCTCGATTGCGTCCTTGTAAACTCGGCGATCCTGGTAATGTCGGGCGTTTCTTTATCAGCCGGACGGAGGAGCAATACCTTATTGGGTATGAATCTCCTCCTTAGGGCTTGTAGCATGGCTTTCGTATCCTCGCTCTGAGGATCGCCGACAACGACAACCTCATAAGAGGGACCCACCCCAAAATCCAAGGCGACCATAAGCTGTGTGTATGCGGCCGGGTATCGTTTCACGGTATTTGAAAAGGCGCTTCCTATCCTAGCCGCCTTTTTTTCGAGGTCGGGATTTGCGGATATCCTTCCCAGCCTAAGCAGGTTAAGCATACCTACGGAGTTTCCGGAGGGGATGGCGCCGTCATAAATCTCCTTTTGACGGGTTATCAGCTCCTCGCCGTCATCAGGGGTGAAATAGAACCCTCCGTCCTTATCATCCCAGAAGTGCTTTATGAGGTCGTTGTTTAGGTCGAGTGCTGTCTGGAGGTATTTGACATCAAACGTGGCTTCATAGAGTTCGATCAATCCCCAGATCAAAAATGCGTAATCGCAGAGGCTTGCCTGGATACCGGCCTCACCGTCGCGGTAGCGGTGTAGGAGTCGGCCATCTGTTCTACGCATGTTGTTTAGTATGAAACCCACGGCACGCCCGGCGGCCTCCGCATATCCCGGCTCATTGAAGGCCTGAGCCCCTTTTGCAAGGGCAGCGATCATAAGACCATTCCAGTCGGTTAGGATCTTATCGTCTTTATGGGGGTGAATGCGCCTTTCCCTCGCAAGAAAAAGCCTCTCCCGTGCCGATTCTAGGCGCCCTTCCAGTTCTTTCTCCGATAGGTTTAGGAGGGAGGCGATATCAGCTAACGGCCTTTCCATGTATAGGATGTTTCCCCCTGTCTTCCTTCCGGTTGCCTCCTCGCTGAAATTGCCTCCCTTTTCTATATTAAATACCCTGATTATCAAATCGGCCTCTTCTTTCCCAAGGGTTCTCCGTATCTCGTCCTCTGTCCAGAGATAGAACCTCCCCTCCTCCCCTTCACTGTCCGCGTCTTCGGCGGAATAAAATCCACCTCCCGGAGACGTCATATCTCTCAAGACATAGGAGAATATCTCACGCGCCGTCCTTTCGTACTCCTCCTTTCCTGTTGCCTGATACGCTTCTATATAGGCCATGGAGATCATCGCCTGATCGTAGAGCATCTTCTCAAAATGGGGTAAGAACCACTCTGGGTCAGTCGAATAGCGATGGAAGCCAAACCCGATGTGGTCGTATATACCTCCCAGTCTCATAGCTTGAAGGGTCTTTTCTACCATCTCAAGCGCCCTGTCTTCGCCGCTTCTCTTCCAGTAACGGAGCAGGAAGAGGAGGTTATGCGGGGTTGGAAACTTTGGAGCCCGGCCAAAGCCCCCGTGTACCGTGTCGAAGTTCTGGAGGAGTTCCATGTATGCTACCCTGAGTGTGGATTCGTCCAGCTCCTCGTAAGACCCCTTCGATACCTGCTTGGTTGCCTGCTTAAGGGCCAGGGTGATCTGATCGGCCGATTTTAACACCTCTTCTCGGTGTGTTTCCCAGACCTCCTTGATACGGGGTATCAGATCTACCATGCCTGCACGTCCGAAACGGCTTTCCTTCGGGATATAGGTAGCCACAAAGAAGGGCTTTTTATCAGGGGTCATGACGATATTGAGGGGCCAACCACACCCCCCCTGGGAGAGCATCTGGCACACGGTCATGTAGATGTTGTCTATGTCAGGTCGCTCCTCCCGATCGACCTTAATGGAGACGAACGTGTCGTTCATGAGCCTTGCCACCTCTTCGTCTTCAAAGGACTCGCGCTCCATTACGTGGCACCAGTGGCAGGTAGAGTATCCGATGGAAAGTAGAATCGGCTTGTCCTCTTTCTTTGCCTTCTCAAAGGCCTCCTCCCCCCATGGATACCAGTCCACTGGGTTTTCCGCATGCTGGAGGAGATAAGGGCTCTTTTCGTATATCAGCCGGTTATGCCTTTTCATATCCTTACGTTCAGAGGCCCGAGGGGCCGGGTTTCTATAAGAGGACGATAAAAAGGATACTATGAATAGAGATAGAATTCCAGTAACGATTAAGCCGATTGCCCTCTTCCTTTTGATATCGGGCTATCTACTCCCTAAATATTGTAGACCATAGGTTTTGATAAGCAAATCCCGCACACAAGCCCGTTTGACTTTACTTTCCAACTAGTCGTATAATTCGTAAAGAAGATGGAAAGGTATTGAGGCGAATTCGAAGAGACCCTAAGCGCCGTTCTAAAGTGGGATCTGGGGCATAATGGGGGATGTCACGCAGATAAATCAGGTTCTCATGAATATCTGTGTGAACGCCCGTGATGCCATGCCGAGTGGTGGGACACTGAGTATATCGGCGGAGAACGTCTTTATCGATGAGGGCTACACCCGTATGAACATAGAGGCTGGGGTTGGTCCCTATGTAGTGATCACGGCCGGTTATGGATGGCCCCTCTTGTATTAGGGCTTAAAGAGGATCGAACCACAGGTAAAGATAATAGCGGTAAGCGGAGTAATGGGATATGGCAAGCCTTCCGACTTTTCCGATTTGGGTGTAAGTGTCCTTCTATCGAAACCCTATACTACGGAAACCCTAATAAGGGCCTTACACAAGATCCTAAGTGCTGAATGATCCGATGATGCGTGGTTGGTTTAAGGTTTTACATCTTTGAAAGACGCCGGTTGTTCATGTCGCTATAATCTGTATACTTTCTTAAAGTGTTTATACAAAAAGCGGGAGGCTTATATGCTTAATGGAGGTTTTCGGTCTTTCGGATTAGTGGTTTTTATCGGATTAATCGTATACATAAATCCTATGTCTCTTCTAGCCGAGGACTACGATTCCTACATCCAACAGGGGGATACCTACTACAAGGGGTTTGACAATCAAAAGGCCCTGGAAGAATACAAAAAGGCGTATGAACTCTCCCCCGACAGCTTCGAGGCGTTAATGAAGCTAACGCGCGCTTATAACGACGTTGGCGAGGATCTAAAGGGGATAAGGTTTAGACCCGGAGGGGAATCGAACTCGCCCATCGTCGAGGAGTATTTCAGGAAGGCCGCACAATACGCAGAACTGCTTCACGAGAAGTTCCCCGATAGGGCTGAA
>CAZWVA010000005.1:63521-73056 GCA_964636885.1 uncultured Spirochaetia bacterium | reverse complement strand
GGATTGGAGGAAGGTATAGAACATCAAAACCCATCCTCGCTATCTCTGGAAGAAGACTCTCCAGGTCTCTAAACGTCCCGTGCCTTCCGGGCTCCGGAGAGCAGGACCTCGGAAACCGTTCGTACCATGTGCTAAAAAGGGCCTTTTTCCTATCCACAATGACCGCGAGTTCCTTTTCGTATCGTGAAGAAAACCCCTTGTCCGGGTATCTATCCATAAGCTCCGTAAGCTCCTCACCTAGGGCGATGGATATGATTCTCCCCAAATCCCCTTCCCTCTTAAGAACCTCGATAAGCCCCAAGAGTCTTTCCCTGTCCTTGCCGTTTGAGATCCTCTTTAACACCCCCTCGATATAACGGACCCCTATGAGTATATCAACAGATAAATCCTGACCGGCCTCGAATCTCTTCCTTAGATCCCTCTGCCAGCTTATGAAACGGTTAACCCAACCCTCGATCGTGTATAGATAAACCCCGACCTCCTCCGGTATAAACTCCCCCCTCCACCTGTCGTTTTCGATAAGGTCCATGTGTGACTCCTTCCATTTCTTGTTTCCTTCCCTTCTGTATAGGAGCACTGCGGAGGTAGAATCGTGCCCGTCGGAGAAGACATCGGCCTCGACTATGACCCTTTCTCCAACTACCCTCTTTATTGGGAAGCGACCACAGTCTATCTCGGGCTTTACATTTTCAATTACGACCCTTTTCCTTTCCTCATCCATGATGATCTAGGCGTGCCTAGAAAACAAAGCGAATTTCATAACCCACTGTCATGAAACCCGTTCTTATAGATGGCGGTAGTTAAGCGGCACTACCGGTTCTACAAAGAGCCTTCGTCTATAGTTTGAAAAAAGGATACCAAACTTTTAGGAGATACCAAAGCCCGATTCATTCTTAAGCTGAAAGACCGTCCAGCAACGTCTACTAGAGGTATAGGCCACGGTCCTAAATCTTCGTCTCTACCATCAGGCTTTTCTCAGGCTCCATCTCTTCCAGAAGCTTTAACCTACGCTCTGCTGCCTGGAGGATCATCTTGAGCATCTGAGGATAACTGATCCCCATATGAGCCGCCATCTTTGCCAGGTGTCCATCCCAGACCCATCCAGGATTCGGATTCACCTCAAGGAGTTTTGGTTTGCCCTTGGAGCTCAGCCTCCAATCGAATCTGCAGTAATCCCTGCACTCCAGCCTCTCAAACAGCTTAAGACAGCATTCGATGATGAACTTCTCCGTATTCTCTTCGAGCCGAGCGGGAACCGATTTGATGTTCCAGTACGGGGATTCGGGAAGCCACTTTGCCTCGTACCCACATATCCTGGGAAGCTCAGGTGGAAGCATCGAGTAGTCCTCTTCGGTAATGGGAAGGACCGTATAGGATTCAAGCGTGTTACCGATTATACCAACGCTTAGATCGCTTCCAGTCAGGAACTCCTCGACGAGAAGGGGTTTATCATAGCCGAATTTCTCCCTGATCTCGGAGATCGCATTTGTGAGCTCCTCGACGCTATAGGAAACGCTCCTACTCGTAATGCCGAAGCTAGAGTCCCCAAAGTTTGGTTTTACGATGACGGGAAAACCGAAGGTGAGTTCAAAGGCCGTATCCTCAGGCTTTATGAAGAAGGCCTCGGGCACGGGGATCCCCATCTCCTTTGCGATACCACGCACGAGGGATTTGTCATAGCAAAAGGCGAGACACTGGGGTCCGGCACCCGTATAGGGGATCTTCAATATGTCGAGTAGGGCGGGAACGTGAAGCTCTTTTGACGCCTCGTTGTAATAACCCTCGTCGCAGAGGTTAAAAACGAGATCGACCTTCCCCTTCTCTTTAAGGCTTATTAGATCCTGAATGAACGTATCGTGATTGGTGAGATACGTGAAATGGTAGTTGCTTTTCCGCTCCAGTTCCCTTAAGGCGCTTTTGAGTTGATCGATCGTATAGAAGTCGTCGTCGTCGAATACACCAAGGGGTTTTAGAGGATCCGGTTTGGAAGGATCTCCAAGGGTTACGACGATGTTTCTTACCGTGTCCCTTCTCCTCTTTACGGAGGCCCACTCCTTTCTCACAACAGCCGTTACGATAATCCGTTTTTCCATCATCCCCAGGTCCTGATTCCGCTGAGAATCAGAGGATATCTCGCCGTGAAAAGTTATATCGCTAAACCCCGCCGTTCTAAGAAGCTCCCTCAGGCTATCACGTGTGTAGAGCCTTTCGGCATAGAACTGATCAGCGATCACTCCCTTCTCAACATGGGTAATCACCTCGCGCGATATGAGGCGCTGGCCATCAACTGAAAGGGAGCGTTCCCTGCAGACGAAGTGTTTTTTATCTATCCACTCCCAGGAACGGCGCTGGAAATTCTCCCTCAGGTACTCGCCGTCTGTTACATCTATGAGGAGTCTTCCCCAGGGCTTAAGAACCCGGAAAACCTCCCTTAAGACCCTTAGATCATCCTGGACGGTTTCAAAATACCCAAAGCTATTTGCCAGAATAGTCACCACGTCTAGGGTGTCGGAAAGATAGGGGAGTTTTCTTGCGTCTCCTTCCCTGAATTTGATATTGAGCCCCTCCTTCTTTGCCAGGGCCTTTGCTTTCTGAATCAGGTAGTGAGAACGGTCCAGACCGTCTATGTCCTGAAATCCCCGCCTCGCCAATTCTATTAGATGACGCCCCTGTCCACAGCATAGATCCAGAATCCTGTCCTTGGGTGACAGTCCAAGGATCTCTGAGAAGAGATCGACCTCTTTCTTTGTTATACGATAGTCGTCCACCACATCGGCGTCCGTTTTGAGATAGGTGGCGTTAAATATGAGCCGCCACCAGTCAGGCCTCACGTGCTCCTCCAGGTTTAGGACAGGCCCAAGAGACCTCGCCTCTCCAAGGTTCCCTTTCCTCTTTTTGGTGGTTCTAATCTCTTCCATTCCTTACCCTTCCCCGATCCAGGGTTGTATGTATAAAGATCGCCGGTTTCTTTACGGCCAACTGTATCCTAATCCACATCCGGTTGTTCAGATTCGGCGGGCTCATCGCTTTCATCAGGCTGCTCTTCCTGAGATCCGTTATCCTCCGTATCACCATAGTCGTCATATACACCGTTATCTGATTCCTCGGCTTGATCGGAGTCCTCCGTATCGCTTTCCTCCTCTTGGCTTTCCTCGGCAAGCATTATCCCGGTGGCCATTGCATCCTTCCCCTCCCATGCCTTGGCCAACCGAAAACCCGAAAGAGAAACCGTAAAGACGACAGTTATAAAGATAACGCCGATAGTACCCTTCAATCTTCATCCTCCTTTAAGACGGAATCTAAATTTGGATTTTACATTTTTCTACTTTTATGTCAACGACAAAATTCACCAAATCCGATTCAATATAACGCCTATTCTTGTTATAATTACCCCTAGGCCAGTCCGAGGATATAAAAATGACAAACGAATTC
Organism: uncultured Spirochaetia bacterium; assembly: GCA_964636885.1. Lineage (GTDB taxonomy): Bacteria > Desulfobacterota_D > UBA1144 > Nemesobacterales > CSP1-2 > CAZWVA01. Next base: position 69,624 of record CAZWVA010000005.1, on the reverse strand, counting down.
TTCAGGGAAATTGGGATCTCTGGTCTTTTCGACATAGCCTTTATGTCCGTCCTGATATACTCCATTCTCATATGGCTAAAAAGGACAAAGGCGACCTTTGTATTAACGGGCATTATAATAATAGGTCTTGTCTACCTGATAGCCCGTCTCTTTAATCTGGTCTTAACCACATTCGTGCTCCATGGATTCTTTGCCATTATACTCGTGGCCGTAATCGTTATATTTCAGGAAGAGCTAAGGCAACTCTTCGGACAGGTACCCGAAAAGCTCAGGCAGTTTGTCGAGAGGATACCGGAACAGGTAAGGCAATTCGTTGAAAGGATACCGTTTTGGGGTTTAAACACGAATCCGAGGGGGGAAAGACCGGTTGCATCAACACCCAAGGAGGTTCAAATACTCACGCGAACCCTTACAGATCTGGCAAGGGAGAAAACCGGAGCCCTCGTCGTTATATGCGGGAAGGATCAACTCGTACGACACCTAGAGGGCGGCGTTGATCTCAATGGGGAGATAAGCGAGCCTCTCTTAAAGAGCCTATTCGACAAACATTCCATAGGACACGATGGAGCCGTGGTCATTGAAAAAGGCCGGGTTTCCAAGTTCTCCTGCCATCTACCTCTCTCTAAGAATTTCAGGCAACTACAAAACCTGGGAACCCGCCATGCGGCGGCGTTGGGGTTAGCCGAACTCACGGACGCCCTCTGCCTGGTCGCATCTGAGGAAAGAGGAACGATTTCCGTTGCTCGAAACGGTGAACTCCATGAGATCGGCCCCGAGCAACTGTTTCTGGTTCTGGAGGATTTCTTCGAGGAGATAAACCCTTCAAACGGCTCGCAATCCTGGTATACCCTCTTTACTAAGAACTACAAGGAGAAGCTCACCGCACTCCTTATAACGCTTGTTCTCTGGCTCGTCTTTGTCTATGGATCGAGGGAGACGTATAGGAGCTTCAGTATCCCCATCGAGAGCTCTTCCCTCCTATCCCAGTACGAGATAACCGATATAGAGCCAAAGGAAGTTAAGGTCACCTTTTCAGGTCCCCATAACGCCTTCTACCTACTCAACGAGAAAGAAATCAGGCTTTCTCTAAAGATACCGAGCGAAGCCAAGGATGGTATTAACACGATACATATCTCTGAGTCGAATCTCTCTTTTCCCGAAAACATTAGACTCGAGGACATAGAACCCCGAAGGATCAAAGCCCGTATTGAGAAGACACCACCCGACTGAAGGATCGGCCGCTATTTTTGGAGTTAGAAGGCATATTCCGGTATAATTTTTGCGTTATCCTTCGCAATAATCCGTAGATCCACTCCTTGGGTTTTTAAGGTTTTATTTCTCCCAATACCCTGAGAAAGGAGGTAAACGCAAATGGCATACACCCTATCCAGCGTGTTTAATGAAGCCTATTTGGATCCCCTTGTCAATTGGCTCTTGACCTCCGGCATTCGCATCGTCGTAATAGCAATAGGTACCTACCTAATCCTAAAATCCATCCGTATCCTTATCACTAGGATGGAAAGGATCCTCGTTAAGGAGAGAGGGGAATTCGTATCGGCAATAGAAACCGAAAAGAGGGTAAAGACCCTCAGCAATCTACTTATGAAAGCGGCTTCTCTAGCGGTATTCGTCATTGCCTTTATGATGATCCTTAGGGAGATCGGAATGGATATAGCACCCATCATAGCCGGCGCAGGTATCGTAGGGCTTGCCGTTGGATTCGGAGCACAGAACCTGGTAAGGGACGTTATAAGCGGCTTCTTTATGATCATGGAAAACCAGGTTCGTGTGGGAGATGTCGCCGTGATTAACGGAAAGGGAGGATTAGTTGAGGAGATAAATCTCAGAACCATAGTTCTAAGAGACCTTGAGGGAACCGTCCATGTCTTTCCAAACGGTACGATAAACACGCTGTCCAATATGAGTAAGGGCTGGTCTCGTTACGTGGTTGATGTTGGTGTGGCGTATAAAGAGAACGTGGATCACGTAATGCAGGTGCTTAAAGAAATAGGAGAAGAACTATACAGGGATGAATCCTTTGGGCCAATGATACTTGAACCCCTCCAGGTGTTGGGAGTCGACGATTTTGGAAGCTCAGAGGTGATAATAAAGTGCGCTATTAAAACGCAACCGCTTAAGCAGTGGGATGTAGGACGGGAGCTTAGAAGAAGGATTAAAAACACATTTGATGAGAAGGGAATAGAGATCCCCTTTCCACACGTAAGCGTCTATTTCGGGGAGGCGAGCAAACCCTTTGCAATCGATATAACACAGACGGCCTCCTCGGTTAAACCAGAGGATAAACCCACATCGGATGACAAAGTATACGAATTAATAAAAAGGACTGCCGAAAAAAAGGGGTTATCTGTGGAGAGATTCTTGGGTGAAGTCATAGACAGAATAAACGAAAGCAAGGAGAGCGATTAAAGCAACCACTTTATCCCTTTTCCACCGTTATCTCCACCCTTCGGTTCTTCTGCCTGCCCTCGGGGTTGTCGCTTCCATCGGGATTCGTGTTGGGAGCAACGGGATTGGCCTCTCCCCACCCTCTTGTCGTCATCCTTCTCGGCTTAACCCCACCCTTTTTAAGCAACCAGTCCTTTACAGAAACGGCCCGCCTGTCTGAAAGCCTCAGGTTATAGGAATCCGAACCCTTTGAATCCGTATACCCCTCTATTAATACAGTTGCACTTGGGTACTGTTTTATAACGTCTGCAACCTTTTGAAGCACGGGCTCTGCCGCAGGACGTATATTCCATTTATCAAAATCAAATAAAATGTCCCCGGACAGTTCGATCTTTATCTCGGTCTCCGTTTCCTTTACCTCGATGTCCTTTGTCGCTCCTTTTAAATCCTCTACCTGAAACTCGATGTCCAGGGTCTTAGGGACGATGTTTAAAATCTCTGTTTTTACGCCCTCTTGAGCTACTACACCATCTAGGGAAAGTATGGAAGAAATAAAGAAAACAGTAATGAAGAAGAAACCCCTTCTCGTTGAGCAAGTGTGGATTAGCATAATAGCCTCCCCTTTACTAGCGAAGTTAGGATAGAGGGTTTCATCCAGACCCCGCCTATTGAGTTTCACTATTTACCAATAGGAACATCGTCCATCGGGATAAAGTGAGGAATAATAACACCGATTTTTTCCACGCTATCTGGCGGGGCCGGGAACTTGGCGTATAGATTGATTCTAGATCCCGGCTCAACCGATTTCAAACCGCTACTGCAAATGCATTTACCCTCCGTATCACGGAGCACAAGGTACTTCTTTTTACCAACCGCATCTATCAAGTAGGTATTGCTGATGGTATTAAAGTCCCCAAATTCGTAGCCGAAGTCCATATTCTTGGACGAATCATTAATTATGGCGAACTTTAATGTAAGTGTGCCGCCGCTACCGCGCTTTAGCTCCGTGACCTCCACTCTTATGTCTGGATATTCGCCATCCGTTGTAGCCAGAACCGGCGAGGTTTTGGCAGCAGGAGTGGAGGCAGAAGTTTCAGCTTCCTCAACCTGGGCACCCTCCTTCTGGGCTTTGAGAGAACTATCAAAAGAGAGAAACACCACTAAGGAAATAGAAAGAATCCGAAAAAAAGCCCCCATTCGAGTCAAACCGATTCCTGAGTACATTCTAATCCTCCTAGCGCATTAAGATTTTCTATATCATAGCAAAAGGGGATCTAGCTTGTCAATCATTCTAAAGGGATTTTTCATTATCTCTCAATCCATAACCTATTCGCCAATATAAGCGTCAATCTTACAGGCGCCCCATCAGGAACCTATAACGCGGGTTTACGGTAGGGAACCGGAACTCGGATAAATCGACCTCGGTTAAGAAGGAGATTGAGTAGTATCGCTTAACCGACGTTACGCAGATCATTTAGACCTTTTGGTGTGTTTGGGAAACGTACCCTACACGTTCTTTCTTGAATGTAGGGTTCGTTCCCCGAACGGACCATTGTATTTCATAACATTTTCTAAGAGAGTTTTTCTCCAAGTAGGATTCGGAATTCTTCTCTCGTTTCCTTTACCCAATTGGGGTCTAGTATGTATTCGAACCCGTGTTTTTTGATGATGCTTGAAACCTTCCAAGGATAGTTGAGATTGTCGAGTATAACGTAATCGGTTACGGGGTCTAAGAGCCTCGCCAGGTTCTCCGGGTTTAGTGGGAGAAGCGGAGCGATAAAGGCGTATGTTTTTATCCCTTCTTCCTTTAGCTTTTTTAATGCCTTGATTCTAGCCGAGATAGGCGTTGCACTGGGCTCGAAGATCTTTCTTATATCCTCCCTATCGGTTGGTATACTTAGCCCCACTTCAACGCTTTTAAGCCCTTTAAATACGTCTATGTCCCTTGTTACAAGTGGAGACCTTGTAAGTATCGTTATCTCAAAATCCCTGCCAATCATGCACTCGAGGACACCCCTTGTAAGCCTGAACCTCGCCTCAAGGGGGAGATAGGGATCGGTTACGGAGCTTAAAAATACCTTCCCCTTATCTATCCTCCTTATCTCCTTTCTAAGGATTTCCGGTGCATTGATCTTTACATCCACAAACTCCCCCCAATTCTCCCTGTGACCGGTGAATCTCTTCATAAAGGAGGCGTAGCAGTGAAGGCATCCGAAGCTGCAACCGCGGTAGCAGTTTATTACGTAATCGAAGCACTGTATACCGGTTTTAGAGAGGATCGAACGGGACTCTACAATGGATACGTTCCACCTGATGTTCTTCTTCCCAATAACCTCCATCCCCTTAACCCCGTTTAAGAATGTAAAACAAAGCTGATCGAGGTTTCCCATAGGCCTTTATCCATCCCCATGTTATTTAGATTCCAAGACCCCATCCAGGGCCTCAAAGAAACACAGGATCTCGTCTTCCGTGTTATAGAAGTGTGGAGACACGCGAAGTGCTCCTCCCCTCACGTTTACCATAATACCCATTGCCCTCAATCTATCTCTTATCTCTATGGGGGAGAAGTTCCCGGCAATGGACACGATCCCCCCTCTTTCCTCTTCATCCCTCGGGGTCCTTATCTCAAGACCCCTTTTCTCTGCCTCTTCTATGACGATGCCTCCCAGATGAAGTACTCTTCTCTCTATCCTCTCAATCCCCACCTCGAGGAGGAGATCCACCGCCGCACCTAGGGCAAAGATCCCCATAACGTTAAACGACCCCTCCTCAAACCTGAGCGCATCCCTCTTAAGGCGAAAACGAATCCTATCGTAATCCGACTCGTTCTCAACGCTCTTCCATCCAACAAGAGGTGGGTTCAGCCTCTCTGCGAGTCCTCTTCTGCAGTAGAAGACGCCGGTTCCCTCAGGGGCTAGAAGCCACTTATGTCCGTCTGCGGAGAGGAAATCCACCTGAAACTCCCTCACGTCCATACGAATAGCACCAAGGCTTTGAATCGCATCGACGGAAAAGAGCACCCCTCTTTCCCTGCATACCTTCCCCAGCCTCTTTAGATCGATCCTGAATCCGTTTACAAACTGGACGGAGCTTATAGTAAGGAGCCTGGTTCTCCTGTCAATTAACCCCTCTATATCCTCTATGGAGATCCTCCCGCCTCGGGATGGAACCCGCCTTATCTCCACCCCCCTCCTCCCCAGGTTAAGCCAAGGGTAGACATTGGACGGGAATTCCCCTTCACAGATAATGAGGTTATCCCCTTCCCTCCAGTCTAGCCCCTCTGCGACTATCGAGAGCCCGTGGGACGTGTTTTTTATAAATGCCACCTCATCCGACTCCGCACCCATGAGTTTAGCCAAGCTCACTCTAATCCTACTAACACCATTCATCCAACCCTCGTATCCGAACATCCCTTCCCGAGAGGCCTCGGTTAAGAACCCCTCCACCGCCCTTTTTACCCTTAGGGATACAGGGGCGACCCCCGCATGGTCGAGATAAACATACCTCTCGGTTATCGGGAATTCCCCCCTATAGGATTCGATTGGTCTTCCAACCGGTTCCCCTCTATCCATTTAAACAGTAGGCTAACCCAAATCGAAGGCTGAATCAAATAAGACATGGAAAAACACGTATTTCCCAAATAGAGGCCAAGACGTATTTTTAGAAATCAGACGAAAAAACCTGTTGACAAAATTTT
>CAZWVA010000005.1:28510-63511 GCA_964636885.1 uncultured Spirochaetia bacterium | reverse complement strand
AAACGTGAGATAGTAAAGGCCTTAAGTAGCATAGATTTAAGGAGGCTTTTGCCTTGAAACGAGGAAAGGTAAAGTGGTTTAATAGTTCCAAAGGTTACGGGTTCATAGAATCAGACGAAGGGACCAAAGACATATTTGTCCACTACAGCGCCATCCAGGGGAAGGGATACAAGAGCCTGACCCAGGGCGAGATAGTCGAGTACGAGATAACCGAAGGACCTAATGGACCACAGGCAACCAAGGTCGTAAAACTACAGCAGCAGAATAACAAGGCCTCTTAGAAAATCCGAGTAATATAAAGCTCTATCTTTTTACCCTTTTAAAAAAGCTCGGTTGTCTGGGGCTGTGTTTTTAGGGTTTTCGTTCGGAATAAGTAACCCTGGCTAAGAGGGTAGTATACTCTTTTTACAGTTAACCGGATACTTGACACCTTAGCCCTAAGCCCTCAGTATTACTTAAAGTGATAACGAGAAGAGGGTTTCTCAAGATGGCGGGTATAGGAGGGATCGGTATGGTTTCCCTCCCGCTTTTAGGTCTCTACGATGCCTCTAGGTTTTATTTCGCTCAGATCGTATACCGCGGGAAGTGGGACCCGAGGCCGAGGGCGTATAACAGGCTGATGAACTGGCTGGACCTCAGGAGCAGCGTTAAAGTCTCCTTTGAGAGAAAAACGCTTGAGATCAAAGACCCGAAGCTCTTCTATTATCCGTTTCTCTACATGGCCGGAGAAGATCGGTTTGAACCGTTTACCGAAGAGGAAGCCAATAGGTTAAGAAAATTCCTAAATCTAGGGGGTACTCTTCTCATAGACGATGTATCGGGGGAAGAGAATTCGCCCTTTGACTCCCAGATAAGAGAGGAATTCAAAAGTATCCTCCCCGAATTCCCCATCGGTCCCATTCCATACGAGCACGTGATATTTAAGTCGTTTTACCTCCTCCATTCTGCAAGCGGGAGGAAGATAGTTAAACCCTATCTCGAAGGGATCAACCTCAGCGATGAGGACAGGGTTCCGGTGATCTATTCGAGAAACGATTTAGGGGGTGCCTGGTCTGAAGACGAGTTTGGAAAGTGGCAATTTGAGTGCATCCCCGGAGGGGAGCCCCAAAGGGAACTCGCCTTCAGGTTGGGGATAAACATAATAATCTATGCGCTTACCGGAAACTATAAAAAGGACCAGATACACGCTCCCTTTATAAGGAGAAGGGAGATGAGTTTTTAGCCGTACTTGGAACGTGGATGTCGTCTAAGTGGGATTTGAAAATTCGGAGATTTTATATTAACATTTTTAATTTAATCGACTCTGCAAAAGGAAGGGAATAGGCCATGGGTCTTACAAACCAGCAGATCACCCGTTACAGCAGACACCTCATCATGCCCGAAGTAGGGGTAAGAGGACAGGAAAAGCTCGCATCTTCAAGCGTGCTGTGTATAGGTGCGGGCGGGCTTGGGTCGCCCCTTGCCCTCTATCTCGCGGCCGCCGGCATAGGGCGCATCGGCATAGTTGATTTTGACGTTGTGGATTTCAGCAACCTCCAGAGGCAGATAATCCACAGCGAGGCCAGGGTAGGAAAGCTCAAGGTCGAGTCCGCAAAGGAAAGGATCCATGAGATAAATTCAGACGTAGAGGTCGAAACCTATAACACCAAACTCACCTCTGAAAACGCCCTGGATATCATAAAGAGATATGACGTCATAGTTGACGGCACGGACAACTTCGCTACCCGCTACCTCGTGAACGATTCCTGCGTCCTCCTCGGGAAGCCCAACGTCTATGGAAGCATATTCCGGTTCGAGGGGCAGGTAAGCGTCTTTGATGCGATGAGGGGACCCTGCTACCGTTGCCTCTACCCAGAGCCTCCCCCTCCCGGAATGGTTCCGAGTTGTGCAGAGGGAGGGGTTCTCGGGATTCTTCCCGGTATAATAGGGACTATGCAGGCCGCCGAGGCGATAAAGCTCATACTGGGAACGGGAAGTCCCCTAATCGGAAAACTCCTCTTTATCGACGTAATGGAGATGAAGGTAAGGGAACTAAAGCTCCGCAAGGACCCCAACTGTCCTATATGCGGTGAGGACCCGAAGATCACGGGACTCATTGACTACGAGGAGTTCTGTGGGCTTGGGCGTGGAGAGGAGACCCTGGATGGTGCCGATCTTGAGATCACCGTGGACGAGTTCTACGACCTTCTACAGAAGAGAAAGGACATAGTCATACTGGACGTGAGGGAACCCGGAGAATACGAGATATGCCACCTCGAGGGTTCAAAACTCATTCCCCTTAGCGAGTTGCAATCGAGGGTAAACGAACTGGATACGGCTGATGAGATCGTAGTCCACTGCCATCACGGAGTAAGGAGCCTTAGGGCAACGACCTTCCTTAGGAACCTCGGATTCAAGAAGGTTAAAAGCCTAAAGGGCGGAATAGACGCCTGGGCCGTGAACTACGACCCACTCATGCCGAGGTATTAGAAACGGATTTTTGGAGTTTAATTAATCGAGTTCTATATAAACGGAGAAACTCCGTATAATCAATACATTGGATGGTCCTCGAAAGTGCTTGGCAGAAAAACTGATTAGGCAACTTTCGTACGGGAGTTACTCTTAGCCACTGTCAAACTGTATAAACCTGGCCATCTCCCTTTTAGTTAGGCCGTCGAACTCGCCAGTATGCCTCGATAGAATTCCTTCTGACATTTAAACGCTACAAGTTTTTCCACTTGAAGCCAAGTTATATGATTTAGAGAGCGGCCATGCCTGAAGCTATTTTGCAACTACACTGTGTAACTTACGTACGCATATTCTACGCTTTGTCATGCCCTAATGTTCCCACTAAAAGCATGTGTGGACAAGTTTTATCGAGCATTCCCACCACTGTCATACCCGAATGTATTAATCGGGTACCTATAAACACTTTGGGTTCCCGCTACAAACCTGCGGGAATGACAACTTTAGTTATTGGCACAAAATATTGTCCCCTATCCTATAAGTGCATAACATCAGCTACATAATGTTCATCCTTGACTAAAACCCATACCCTGCATAGGATATACGGGCTGTTGGATCACGAGTTAAAAAGCTCTCTATAATGCTGGATGAAAGCGCATCAAAGAACGGTGTGGGAATCTCCCAACCCTTGTTGCTTCTCGGAGTCTTTTTAACCTCCTCATCGGGACTCATGCTAGAGGTCACACTCACCCGCATATTTTCGGCAACGATATGGTATCACTACGCCTTTATCGCGATCTCCGTTGCCCTCTTTGGGTGGGGACTCGGAGGATTCTTCCTTCACATCCTTAAGGAGAAGGGAATTCTCAAACCGATCCATGACCCACTCGCTGCGGCATCTCTTCTATTTTCATTCTCTATTCCCGTATTCCTTTGGATAACCACCATACTTCCCGCCACACCGAGATATCTCTACCTCTATTTCATTACATCCCTTATCCCCTTTTTCTTCGCAGGCATCACGCTTGCCCAGGCGTTTGATACCTTTAGGGAGATTACGGGAAAACTATACTTTGCAGATCTAATCGGAGCCTCTACAGGGGCACTTGGGATAACACTCATCCTTGGACTACTGGGAGGGGAATCAACCGCCCTCTTCATAGGGGCCCTTGCTGGGATGGCCTCACTCGCATTTTCCACACACAGGATGGATTTCTGGAGGAGAAAGACCTTCCTCTTGGGGATCTCTTCCATACTCGCCATTTCTCTCCTTATAATCCTTAACGGCAAATTCGGGATACTCACGATTAGAAACGCACCGGAGAAGGGGCTCTACAAACACATGGAATCCGACCCCAGGCTCCATATAGTCTTTACAAGGTGGAACTCCTATTCGAGGATAGACGGCATAGAGGGGGTGGAACCGCCCCATATAGCTAGAATCTACATAGACTCGGATGCGTGGACAAACATTGTCAGCTGGGACGGGAGGGTGGAAAGTATAAGGGAAGAGGCGAAAGGTTGGTTCAGGTATCTCCCGTTTCAACTTGTAAGAGGGCCAAATGCCCTCATAATAGGTCCCGGAGGAGGGGTGGACGTTCTCCTTGCGCTGGTTTCTGGGAGTCAACGGGTAACCGCCGTAGAGCTTAACCCCATAATAGTAGATTTCGTAAGACACTACAGGGAGAAGGCGGGAAACATCTACAATAACCACAACGTAAACCTCGTATTGGACGAGGGGCGTAATTTCATAAGCAGGTCTAAGGAGAAATACGACCTCATATCCCTTAGCTTTGTCGACTCATGGGCATCCGTCTCATCCGGTGGGCTCGCCCTTTCGGAAAACTACCTATACACGGTAGAGGCTTTTCACGAGTACTTTGAACACCTAAAGGACAGCGGACTTCTCGTCTTTATAAGGTGGCCTGTTGATGTCCCGAGATTGGTCTCGAATTCTGTCTCCATGATGAAGGGATACGGAATCCCTGTAGAAGAGGTCGGAGACCACATGGCGATCCTTCTTGGGAATAATCCGATAAAGGGCGATCCGAGTCAGATGATCTTCATGCTGAAAAGGACGCCCTTTACAGAAGAGGAAGGGCTTAAGATAAGAAACCTCTCTAAAGGATACACCCCGATTCACATCCCCTACGTTACGTCCTTATCCCCCTATAGGGAGCTATTTAGCGGTAAGATCTCTCCAGCCGGGTTCTATTCCCATTTTGACCAGAAGGTAGACCCCGTTAGTGACGATAGCCCATTTTATTTCGCAAACGAAAAGCCCTACGGGGTCCCGGGGTACCTAGTGAGGCTCCTCATTATACCCGCCGTTGCCACACTTCTATTCATAGCTCTCTCTACCTCTCATAGCGGTGAGATAGAAAAGAGGAGGGATGCGGTTCTATTAATCTACTTTATAGCCCTTGGGCTCGGGTTTATGTTTGTAGAGATATCCGTGCTCCAGAAGTTCATCCTGCTTTTGGGGCATCCCATCTTTACCCTGTCCGTAATACTATTTTCCTTTCTCCTGTCGGGCGGGATAGGGAGCCTACTAAGCGGCGGATTCAAAGAAGAGGCAATACCAATCCGTATCCTTGTGGTGTGTCTACTCATATCCCTTATCTCAATAACCTATGCGGCGGTCTTACCCCATCTGATCCCGGTTCTACTCCCCTTTTCGGTTGAAACGAGGATCGCCATCACATTCGTCCTGCTCCTCCCACTTGGGGTCCTAATGGGAATCCCCTTCCCTCTCGGCATAAGGATCGTGGGGAATCTGCTAAGAACGGGGGTTCCCTTTTACTGGGGATTAAATGGGATCACTTCGGTTTTCGGTTCCATCTCGGCGGTCATAATAGGGGTCGGACTCGGCTTTACGTTCGCAACCCTGGCGGGCGGTGCGTCGTATCTAATCGCGGCTATCTGCGCCGTTCTCCTTTCTGTAAGGCCCAGATAACGGCCCGAGAACTAATGGGTTGCTTTAATCCAGTAACCCCATCTTTTTCATCCTGTATCTCAGAACCTCCCTCGTGATTCCGAGCATCTCGGCGGTTCTCGTTTGATTCCATTCGTTGAGGTCCAAGGCCTCTTTTATAACCTCCTCTTCAACCCTGGTCAGGGATAGCTCTTCGAGTGGGATTTCAAGAACCATCTTGTTATCGGATCTCTCGATCTTTATGGAGCCGTTTCCGCCCACGTCTTCAAGCCTGATATACCTCGGATTTAGTCTCTCACCATCGCTTAGAAGCACCGCCCTCTCTATTGTACTCCTCAGTTCCCTGACGTTTCCCGGCCAGTTGTAGTTGAGGAAGGCCTCTCTTACCTCCTCTGGAATAACGGTTATCTTTTTATGAAGCTCGTTATTAAAATAATCAACAAAGTAATCGGTAAGAACAGGAACGTCTTCCTTCCTCTCCCTTAGTGGTGGCATCTTAAAGCTTATAACGTTCAGGCGATGGTAGAGATCCTCCCGGAAGAGCTTCTTACCTATGCGCTCCTTGATATCCTGGTTTGTTGCGGCAATCACCCTTACATCGACGCTTATATCCCTGGTTCCCCCTATTCTTCTAAACGTCCTCTCCTCTATCACCTTTACAAGCTTTGCCTGAAGGGAAAGGCTCATATCCCCGATCTCATCGAGAAATATGGTTCCCTTGTCCGCAATCTCAAAAATCCCCTTCTTCATCTTCTTTGCGTCTGTAAAGGCTCCAGCCTCGTATCCGAAAAGCTCGCTTTCTAGAAGGGTTTCTGGTATGGCGGCACAGTTTAGCTCTATAAATGGCTTTTCCGCCCTCACCCCATTAAAGTGGAGGATCTTTGCGGCAAGCCCCTTTCCCGTTCCGCTCTCTCCGGTTATAAAAATGGTTTTGGGATCGGCATCGGCCAGCTTCTGGAATAGTTGTATGATCTCTCTAATGGGCTCACTCACCCCTATAAGGGAATTAAACCCGTATTTTCCCTGCTCCGCCATCGTTGCCGCACTCAGGCTGCTTTTAAGCTCAACGGTGCTAAGGGCATTTCGTACCCTGATTTTCAACTTGTCAAGGGGAAAGGGTTTCTCTATAAAGTCATAAGCACCCGACTTTATCGCAGACACGGCTACTTCAACGCTCCCATGAGCCGTCATCATTATAGTGGTAGGCATAGGCTCCAGGTTGCTTATGCTTTTAAGGACCTCGAGACCTCCCACGTCCGGGAGCCTCAGGTCGAGGAGAATCACATCCGGGTTTTCCCTGGTAGCGATTTCAATCCCGTCCTTTCCAGTAAAGGCGGAGATCACGCTATACCCCTCTTGGGAAAGCGCCTTCTCCAACTGTTTGGCAAGGAGTCTTTCATCGTCTATGATAAGGATAAGTGGACTCATCTCTCACATAACCTCTCTTATGATTGCCCGATTAAAATAGCCCGCTCTCAAAAGCGGATTTAAGCCCCTATTCACCCGTTAAGTTGGTGGGGATCACAACTGTAAAAGTGGCCCCCTTTCCCTCTTCACTTGAGATAAGGATCCTACCCTTATGCGTTTCAACGATCCTCCTGGAGATGGCAAGACCAAGACCGGTTCCGTGTTCTTTTGTTGAAAAAAACGGCTGAAAGATCCTTTCCTTGTTTTCTTGGGAGAAACCGCACCCCGTATCCGAAATCCTTATCTGCACCTCGCCATCTGAACTTCCGGTCTCGATGGTTATCCTTCCGGGAGAGGATCCGTCGATCGCTTCGATTCCATTGATTAGAAGGTTTAAAAGCACCTGTTCTATCTGTTCAGGATCCACCTGAAAGCGCTCCTTGCATTCGAGTCTCTTTTCAATGGAGATCCCCTTTTCCTTGGCCTTTAGGCTTATGAGATTAAGGGCGGTTTCCACGATCTCATTTGGATCGCACTCGATCAGATTCAGGCTCTTCGGATGGCCGAGTTGAAGAAGCTCCCCTATGATGCGCTCCAGTCGGGCCAACTCCTTTAGGATGTCCGAGATCGTCTGCTTATGCTCCGGGTTAGTGGTCTCGTCCTTCATGAGCTCAAGGGCTATTGCCATTCCCGATAGTGGATTCCTTATCTCATGGGCGATACCCGTTGCGAGTTCCCCTATAGTGGCGAGTCTCTCGGCTTTAATCAGTTCCTCCTGTTTCTCTCTTATCTCCCTTGTCGCCTCTTCTATCCTGGTTTCGAGCACCTCGTTAAACCTCTTCATCTTTTCAAGGAGCTTTAAATTCTCGGCGTTTTTCTTCTCAAGCTCCCTTTCGTGGTACTCGATGCTCTCAAGCATATTGTTGAAGGCCTGTGTAAGCATGGAGATCTCGCTACTGCCGTTTAGGTCCTCTACCCTGTATGAGAAGTTTCCAGATGCGACCTTTTTTGTGGCATCAACCAGACGGAGTATAGGCCTTGTAATCACCTTTGGAACTATAAATGTCAGGATTCCCCCAAAGAGAAGAACTATCCCCACCACAGTGGAGATGGTTATATATGTGTATTTCACCTGCTCACCCGCTATCCTTATGGCCTCGGCCAGCATATCGTCGCTGAAATATTCCCGAGACCCTGACTGGGACTGACGGTGTGATATGAGGCTAGATAGTGTCTCATACCTCCCTTTTATATTCGATGCGTCCCTATCGAGTCTATATATGCTGTATACGGAAAACCCGCTTATCAGTATCATGAGAAATAGCATTAACGCATATCCCAGTGTGATCTGCTTCGTGAGCTTCAATGGAAAAAACCCCTCCTTAAAACTATAAGGAATCCTACTAAACCCGTTAAAAATTGTACCCGTTTTTTCCATACAAAGCATACCGGAGCCCTAATGGGTCTTTCAATCCGACCTTTGCAAATCCTGTGCCAAGTGGAAAGACGATAAAAACCTGAGAATACGGGCTCTTTTTTCTATAATAGAGGTTAGATATGGAGAAACGAGCTTAAGCCCTCAGCTAAAGGTGTGCAAATTTACACAGTCCCTACAGTGTACTATTACACAGAAACGCCCATTCCTCTCTCCTTTCCAGGAAAACCATACATACAATCTCTTACAAACATTGAAGATCGGTAGACAGGAATCCGCTGGTATATATATTGCAATTCTAAGCACGGGGATTAGCAAATAGATCTCTAGACTTCTAAACATCTACCCAGGCCTCTTTTAAGACCAGATAGAGACCTATTTAAGTCTAAGTAGAGAAGCGCATTTAGGCGGCTTCTATTCTTATAAATCTGGAGGAAGGGTTAAAATGGTTTTCTCAAGAGTCATATACGAGGTCATTCAGGTAGACCGATTAGCGGGATTAATCCGGGTGAAAGATAAAAACGGGGAGAGATCGGAGATCATAGTGGAGACTAACGACAATATAAAACTGCTCACAGATATTAGGGAAGGTGACGTATTGGAGGTCGAGGTAAAGGGCTGGCGTATAGGGTCCATAAGGAAAATAGATAACGACATACACAAAGATCCCAAACAGGGGCTTTAACGATCTCCTTGTGCGGATTTCCACAGTGTCCATTGTGTATTATCTCACAGTTAAAGGCGCTTTCATCCCTCCTGAATGCGCCTTTCTCCATCATAACCACCTATAAACGCTTGATACTTGGGATTAAAACGCCTTTGGCACGGATATTGCGAATAATACCGAAGCAAAACCCCTCGGCAAGGAGGTAAGACACAATGAAAAGACTGGTTTTATCCATACTGATAGCATCAGGGTTTACCTTTATCGGAGTGGGTTCCTTTGCTTTATCCCAGGATACCCAAACAGATGAAAAGATGGAACAGAATACGAAACAGGATACAGAGGTTAGAAGCGTAGAAAAACACCCACAAGGCATCCAAGAGAACGAAAGCGAGATCCCTACCAAGGGGAGGGAAGAGGAAAGTGGAGCCGAGATCACCGGAAAGGAAGAATACGTAGTTAAAGAAGGAGATACACTGGCCAAGATCGCAGAGGAGTTCCTCGGTTCTCAGGAGAAATGGACCATAATAGCCGAGGCGAATAATATAGAGAATCCGGATAGAATCTACGTTGGACAACACCTAGAGATCCCCTCCGAAGAGGGAGACAAGTCCAACGAGCCTAAAGAGGAAAAGGCCCCTGATATGGGTGGTGTGGAAAGCACACCCGAAAACAGCCGATAAAGGCCAATAAAGGGGGAAAGCATCTTTTAAACGCCTTCCCTTATATTTTCACCGTCCTTCCTCAGCAGAAACCGTTGTGGCCTCTTACGGCCACAACGGTTAACCGTAAGTAGAACGAGAAAGCACACACAGAACAGGAAAGGAGGGGTCATGAAGAAACTGGCAAAGGCGATTTTACCTTACGTAGCCCTACTCGTCCTTACACTTGCTATCCCCTGCGTCTCCGCCTACGGAAAAAGCGCTTTCACAAAAAGGGATGGGGCACTCAGAAATCATCCCAATATAGGGGTCGCTTCATGGTATGGAAGGGGCTTTCACGGCAGGAAAACGGCAAGCGGTAGGCACTTTAACATGCACGAGTACACGGCAGCTCATAAAAGCCTGCCCCTAGGAACAAGGGTTAGGGTTACCAACCTAAAAAACGGAAAAGACGTTATAGTAAACATAAGCGACCGTGGTCCATATGTAAAAGGACGCACGATAGATCTATCCTACGCAGCCGCAAGATCCATTGGAATGATAGAAAACGGCCTGGCGAGGGTAAAGGTCGAGGTGATCTCACTGCCAAGGGGATGATGGTATTTGGCATGGGAATTGATTTTGTAATCTCGGTCAAATACCATATTCGGGGATGTTTGATTATGTTTGGTATAGCTTCTGCTAACACTCCATAAATACAAGAAGAAGGAGGAGAATAAAAATGAGAAAACATGAGCTTCTTTTATCCTCGCTTTTTCTCACCTCGCTTTTCCTTTTCACCATAGACCTTAATGCGAAAGCCCAAGGGTATTCAAGAACGATTATAGGCGAGGTTACACTGGTTGGTTCCGATGTCCTTAAGATAAGGGAAGACGGAACGCAGATAGAATACGAGCTTAAGGCACCCCCAGGCAAGCTAAAAGAGGTGGTCTCCGGGTATAGAGCCGAGGTCAAAACCACAGACGGAAAAGTCTCGTCGCTTACCATACTTGGTATGCCCATGAAAGCCGAGCCACAACCCTTTCAGAAATGGACCGTTATCAAGTATCCGGAGGAGGGATCCCCTGCTAGGTAAGAGTCGGTTTCTCGAAGTCGATCCCCTAGCAGTGAGGGTTTAGAGAAAAAGGACTCCAACCCAAGTGGGCAAAATCCCGATACTCCAGTTCCGTAAAGGAGGTAATAGTATGAAGTCGAATCGGGTAAGGAGGGGAGTGCTAGTATCAGGTTCAAGGTTCTTCTTAGGAGGGGTCCGTAAGGTCCTCGAAGAAGCGGATTGGATAAGAATACCAGCCGAGGTCTCCAATCCAGAGGAGATAGAAGAACGCCTAACCGAGATAAAGCCCGATTTTCTATTTCTCGATAATAGAATACTCCGGCTTGATGTAAAGAGGCTACTAAACTCCATATCGGAAAGAAGCCCATCCACAAGGATTATACTCTTGGAAGACCGTATTGAAGAAAACGGTTTTAATCTCCCAAACGTTACGTATATAACAAAGGAAACAGGATCCCTAGAGCTAGTGGAAACCATAAGGAGTGAGATTAAAGAAAGCCAGACAAAAAAACCCGCCCCTGGCAGGGCAAAACATAGGCTCACAAGAATGGAGCTTAAGGTTATAGAACTAATCGCCTCCAGTTATAAAAATAGAGAGATCGCAAACAAACTCTCCATATCCGAAAAGACGGTTAAAGCACACTTAACCAGTATATTCAAGAAGCTCGGCCTCCAGAACAGGTACCAGCTCCAGCTCACCGTGTACAAAAGAGCGAGGAGGTCAGATAAGACCTCCTCCCTATCGAACCCAGGATAGAGTAAAACCGATTAATGGCCATGGGAATTTTGATATTAGCGTTTTTTCCCAATATAATCTTGGCTATTCCAGTTTATAAGGCCACGAGATGAAGCCCAGCTCCCTTTTTGCCGTATCGATGTGCTTTCTATCACTTGGATGTGCCGTTAAACCAAAAGACATACGTGAACTCTATGAAAGGCAGGCAAGGCTTGAAGCCGAGATAGAGAAGGTATCCCAGAACGTCGAGGCACTAAGGAAGGATACGGATGAGAGGATTTCACGCATTGAAGAAAACGTGAACAGGGATTATTTAGAGCTAAAGACCAAGATGGATGTACTAGAGAAGAAAGTGGGTAGGGAAACCATTCCCTCGCCTCAATCCTCGGACGATCTATACTCCCTAGCGGAATCGTATTACAGAAGGGGTAAATTCGAGGAGGCGATTTTAGCCTTTCAGAGGTTCATCGCCACCTACCCTAAAGATAGAAGGGTACCTCTTTCATACCTAAGGCAGGGGCTTTCACTGATTAATATCGGGAAAAAAAAAGAGGCAAGGTTCTTTCTCCAAACCCTCATAAGCAAATTCCCGAATTCAGAAGAGGCCAAAACGGCAGAAGAAAAGCTAAGAGAGATAGAAGGAAAAGACCTATGAGAAGCCTTTAAACTGCGTTCGCCTTCCGATATAAACCCCGTAACAAAGCGATCGCTACCAAGCCCTTGTGTAAATCCACCCACTTTACTGTGTGATATTGTACAGGTTAGTAGAGTTTTAATCGGTTCTTTGAATATACTCCAGGAATAACCCACTATAAACACTATAGATTAAAGAGGCTAAACCTTATGGCACAGATGTTGCCAAATGATTAAAGAAAGCGATTCCGAGGCTGGTTCTTAAAAAGCACTTCTACTGGAACCATGGGAAGCGGGTTAAAGCCGATTAAGCCCCCGCTTTCCATGTCTTCCACATCCCTCATAAGACCCTATGGCCAAGGCTTCGAGTCAAGACAGAGCGTTTTTCATAAAGAAGGAGGTTCAGAAATATGAGATGGTTATCTATTTCGATCTTTTTAGCAGTAGGTCTTGTTTCTACCGGCTTGAGTCTAACATCATGTGAAAGCAAAACCCAATCCACAAACACCGAAACCGGAAGAAGTATAGATAAGCAGGCAGTCAAAACGGTCTCTGAGTCAAAGAAAGAGCCGTCACTAGAACAGATGGTAGAGTATCAAAAATCCGTAGAGACAAAGCTCAACAAACTGGAGAACCAGATAAATAAACTAAAGAACGAGGCGAAGGAAACCGGAGCGACGATAAAACCAGAGCTGGAGAAGGAGATAGAACTAAAGAGAGAATACGCTCAAAAGAAGCTGAAGGAACTCAAGGCCGCTGGTGTAGAAGCGTGGAGAGACGTTAAATCCGAGATGGATTCAGTTATAAACGACCTGGAGGCGTCTTATGAAAAAGCGGCTTCAGAACTCGGGGGTTAGGGCGTTCGGTTTACATAACCAGAGGGGAATTGAAAGCAAGGGGTTAGGCGAGTAAAATATGCTCCGCCTCGTATTTCAAGATGAGGAACCTTTAAAGAGTGAATCAATCTTATTAAGGAGGTAACACGAGATGAAGGTTCTCTCCATTCTTTTTATTATCCTTTTAGCGGTATCTTTCGTAAATAGGGTGGGTGTGCATCCCGGCTTTATGGGTCAAGCCGTAGCCTCTGAAAATGAGGGAGGATCCGCCGGTGAACCCGAAGCAACTCCAGCACCAGAAGGAACGACCGAGGAGGGAACCGAGACAGCACCAACTCCTGAAGGGGATGAAGAGCCACCGAATTAATCCAATTAGCGGTCTCTTCGGGTTTTTAAAGACGACCATAAGCCTATAGCCTTTTCAGATTCATCATTCAAATATAGTCGTATTTGAAACCAGTAGTTTTGCCTCCATCGTTGCAACGACCTTGCCCTCCTGGTTCGTTACCTGTCCTGAAAGCGCGACAAGCCCGCCGTTTAGCTTGGGTTTTGGGTCAAGCTCCTTTACCTCCCACTCCATCCTCACGGTGTCGTTTATGTATATGGGGGCCGTAAATCTTATAGAGGCCTCGACCGTCGATATGTCCGTATCGTAAAATGCCTTACTATACACCCCAACCATAAGGCCGAATGTAAGGGCACCGTGGGCTATTCTTTTTCCGAATCTGGCCCTCTTCATCTCGGGCTCATTAGTATGGAGGGCATTATAGTCGTTAAAGAGACCGGCGGCCTTTACGATATGCGCCTCTGTTATGGTCATGCTCTCGGAGAACTTGTCTCCGACCTTTAGTTCATTAAAAGCCTTTCCGATTCTAACCATCGTTATGACCTCACTCTATAGGATTAAACACAGGATGCACGATTCGTTATGCATGATAAATGGATCCCGAATCCTGTATCCTACATCCTCTTTCTATCCCTGAGTGCCCTACCCAGTGTTATCTCGTCTATGTACTCTATATCCCCTCCCATCGGGATTCCGTGCGCAATGCGGCTTACCTCGATTCCAAGGGGTTTTATGAGTCTTGACAGGTATAGCGCCGTGGCCTCTCCCTCAACGCTCGGATTCGTGGCGATTATAACCTCTCTAACCCTATCCGTCTTCAGCCTCTCTAGGAGCTCCTTTATCTTTAGATCTTCAGGGCCGACTCCATCAATCGGGGAGATCACCCCGTGTAGGACGTGATACCTGCCGTTAAACTCGCCGCTCTTTTCGATCGCAATGAGATCCAGTGGCTCCTCTACAACACAGATGGTGGTCTTCTCCCTCTTCTCGTCCCTGCATATCTCGCAAGCGTTTTCCGATGTAAAGCTAAAGCAGATGGAGCAGAGGGTGACCCTTCTTTTGGTATCGGTTATAGCCCTTGAGAGGCCCTCTGCGAATTCGGCAGGCGCCCTTAGGATGTAGAAGGCAAGCCTCGTTGCGTTCTTTTCCCCTATTCCTGGGAGCTTTGAGAACGCCTCTATCAGTCTTGATATGGGTTCTGGCAGTCCTTTCCTCATCATTTTCTAAAACAGGGTGGGTTTAAATGAGTCCTGGAGGAAGTCCGAATCCTGTAGCCGCTTTGGCAACCTCCTCCTTCATAATCTCCTGCCCCCTACTTAGGGCCTCATTCACAGCGGCAGTGATGAGGTCTTGAAGCATCTCTATATCACCCTCTTTTACTATCTCGGGCTCGATTTTTACAGAGACTATCTCGCCCTTCGCCTTTGCGACCACGGTTACCATGCCACCTCCTGAAGAGGCCTCAACCGTCTTTTCTCCGGCTTCGGCCTGGATCCTCTCTATCTGCTCCTTTACCTTCTGAGCCTGTTTTAACATGTTCTGTATGTTTCCGAGTTTCATGGCTTTACTCCTTTTCTTTGATCTTTGCCCTGACTATCCGACCTTCAAAGATTTCGAGGGCGTCC
Source organism: uncultured Spirochaetia bacterium (assembly GCA_964636885.1). GTDB lineage: Bacteria > Desulfobacterota_D > UBA1144 > Nemesobacterales > CSP1-2 > CAZWVA01. The sequence goes on along the minus strand of CAZWVA010000005.1, from coordinate 48,733 downwards.
TGCACTATGGGGTCTTTTTGTATTTCCTCCCTGCTTCTTGTAGTTCCTTCTTTAATGGATTGGTGGTTACCCCCACCGATGTACTGGGATTTCACCTCGACCTTTACTCTTAAATCCCGTGAGAAGAACCCGTTTGATAGCCTCCTCAGGGTCTCTTGGCTCTCCTTGCGTAGAAGATAATCGGAGTGAATCGATTGGGTCGAGAACTCGATCACAATAGTTGAATCCCCGACTTCGATCCTATCGGCCTGCTCAAGGTGCATTGCCGTAATGGGCTTCTTCGATTTTACGAACCTTATAAAATCCTCGGTACGTGGGTCCTTAAGGGGCTCTTCCCCGCTTCCTTCGGATTTAACCGGTTTATCTTCGGGGTCAGATCCATAGGAATAGCCCTTAGGTTCTGATAACACTTTTGATTCTCTTTTGGGTGGCTCCTCTCCCTTATGATGCGATGGATTTCCACCCTCTATCCTCCTATAAAGGGTTTCGATCTTCCTGAGGATTTCATCTAATGGAACCACCACGTGAACGAGGGAAAGCCTTACAATGGCCGCCTCTAGTGCCATTCTTGGGTAGAAAGACCTCTGGACCTCCTCCGCACCCTGAAGCATAAGGCTAAAAAGGGCCTCGATTCCCTCAACGCTCTGGTTCTCGGAGATCCTTTCGATCTCGTTCTTCTCCTCCTCAGAGAGATCCGAGACGAAGTCCCTGCCACAGGCCTTGATCACAAGTGCGTGTCTTAGGGCCTTTAGTAGATCCTCTGCAAACCTCTTCGGGCTTACCCCTCTTTCGCTTGCCTCGTTTAGGATCTCTATACACCTTTTGGGGTCTCTGTTAAAGACCGCATGGAGGACTGACCTTAAAAGCGGTCTGTCTAGTAGGCCGAGTATCTTCACCGCCTCCTCGTGCCTGATTTCTGTTCCAAATGTCGCAACGAGCTGATCCAGCAGGCTAAGGGCGTCCCGAAGCCCTCCGTCCGATTCCTGTGCAACGAGAAGAAGCGTTTCCTCCGGGATCCTTATCCCCTCTGTGGAGACGACCGATTCTAACCTCTCCTTTATCTTTTCGGTTGGGACCCTTTTGAAGTCGTATCTCTGACAGCGGGAGAGTATCGTTACCGGGATCTTGTGAACCTCCGTGGTCGCAAGTATAAAAAGAACGTGAGGCGGAGGCTCTTCGAGGGTCTTAAGAAGGGCGTTAAAGGCGGATTGGGAGAGCATGTGGGCTTCGTCGATTATATAGACCTTGGTTTTTCCAGAAGTCGGTAGGTACTTTATGTTTTCGATGATCTCCCTCACATCTCCTACTCCGGTGTGTGATGCGGCGTCGATTTCAATCACATCCAGGGATTTTCCCTCAGAGATCTCCTTGCAGAAGGTGCAGACCGAGCACGGCTCCGGGGTCGGCCCATTCTCACAGTTAAGGGCCTTTGCCACTATTCTCGCTGTTGAGGTCTTTCCCACGCCTCTAGGTCCTGAAAAAATGAGTGCGTGAGCCATCTTTCCCGAAGACACGGCGTTTTTTAGGGCTTGCGTGATGTATTGCTGACCTATGACGTCGTCAAACGTCTTTGGTCTCCATTTCCGGGCAAGCACTAGATAGGACATATATCACCTTGGATAACCGACCAGCCAGGTTTACCGCAACGCTCAGGGGGTCTTACTACCGTTGCTCCCTTCCAGGCCTGGCGGGGTTTGTAAGTCCCTGCCGCACGGGCCTGGCTAGTCGGAACCTTAATACTTCATAATGCGAGATGCACGATATATATTCTATACCTTCTATCCCGCATCTTGAATACCTGGCGGAGAGGGTGGGATTCGAACCCACGAGGGAGCTTTTGACCCCCTACACGCTTTCCAGGCGTGCACCTTCGTCCACTCGGTCACCTCTCCAAAGCAGGCGTTCTCTCAGGAAAAGATTGTAACATTAAGGCCTAAGATGTTCAAAGAATCCCGATTTCTTGAGTCTAGGGATGACCGTTTTAGGCTCTTCGTTCTTTAAACAACCCGCTATTTAAGGAACTTGAGGCCAGAAACGAAGGTGGGAAGGTGGGCTGTTCCCGCCTCCACTCCCTCTATAGTCGGCGTTTATTTCCCCTTATACTGACACTTGCAGATGTCCTGTCTTATGTAGGCGATTACGTTCTTTATGTCTTCATCCGATAGGGTCCCACCCCAGGCGGGCATGAGGGCAGATTTCCCAACGGCCGCACCGCCTTCTTTAACGGTTTTAAATATATGGTCGTCCGTGAGTCCAGAGACATAAGCGGCGTCGCTTAGATCCCTTGGCTTCGGATCGAGCGCAGCAGCAGCAACTCCGTCTCCTTTCCCCTCGGCACCGTGACAGGATGCACATATCTGCTGGAACTTCTCCTTGCCCGCGGCTGGATCGCCTTTTGTCTCGGCCTTGGCGACTACGGTTAGGGATAGAGATACCGCTATAACGAAGAGTGAAGCAAAGACCCTTTTCATTGACATTCCTCCTTTGCGATTTTAATCCGGTTTTACGGGTGGTTTCATTTTGAGGATATTATTTTATACGGTTTTTGGGATTTGTTAAGTGAGATTAACCAGATATTGGAAATAGAGGTATGAAAACGTTAGAATAAAGCATCTGAAGCAGATTAAACCATCGGATACGGTAAGACATGAAGACTTCGTTAGTCAAAGTAAGAGTCGAGAGGAGAAAAATCAAGCTCTTCTATAAAACGAGATAGGAGGAAGAAATGGGATTCATAGATCTTTCAATGGAGGAAAACATCGCAACGGTTGTTCTTAACCGTCCCAAGGTAAACGCCATAAACGAAGGGGTAGTTGATGAGCTAAGCGGGTGCCTTAAGAAACTAGAGACCGATCCCAGTGTAAGAGCCGTAATCCTAACCGGTGAGGGGAGCTTCTTCTCATTTGGATTTGATATCCCAGAGTTTCTGGGTTATCCAAAGGATTCCTTCACGGGATTCCTCATGAGATTCACAGACATTCTAAGATACATATTTCTCTTCCCAAAACCCGTCGTGGCGGCCCTAAACGGCCACACCATAGCAGGGGGATGTATGCTCGCCATAGCCTGTGACTACAGGCTTATGGTTTCTGGGAAGCCGAAGATCTCTTTAAACGAGATAACCTTTGGCTCAACCGTTTTTACGAGCGGAGTCGAGATACTAAAGTTCTGGGTCGGGGGAAAGAACGCAGAAACGATACTATACGGGGGAGAGATGTATACGGCAGAGGATGCAAGGGCACTCGGACTCATCCATGAGGTAGTAGGTAAGGAGGGTATTCGCGAGGCCGCAAGAAGCGTAGCCAAGGGCCTAGCAAAGAGGGATGGCCGGGCGTTTAAGAGCGTAAAGACGCTCCTCAGGAAACAGGTGGCCGAGGAGATAGAAAGGAGAGAGAGGGATTCCATACTTGAATTCGTTGACATCTGGTACTCCGAGGATACGTGGAAAAACCTGGAGAAGATAAAGATATATTGAGACGGGGTCTATAAGCCATTATAATCTTTAATATAGCTAATCACTCTGGGGGTATGGCATGATTGGAAGGGTGTTTGGAAGGGGGCAGCCTCCTAGCTATATCTCAGACCCAATTTGGGTCATCCCCCGTAGGGACTTCGTTCCCGCTTATATACGTACATACGAGACGGACAAACACATACTGGAGGAGAAGGTAGAGAGGGCACTAGGGGTGCTCGAGAAATGCGAGGTCTGTCCTCGCAACTGCCACATAAACAGGCTTGAGAATAGAACCGCCGTTTGCAGAACCGGCCGCTATGCCTATGTCGCAAGCGCCTTTCCCCATTTCGGCGAGGAGGATTGCCTAAGGGGTTGGCGCGGCTCCGGGACGATATTTTTCTCTTTCTGTAACCTGAAATGCGTCTTCTGTCAGAACTTCGACATATCCTGGGAGGGTAACGGAGAGACGCTTACCCCGAAGGAGATTGCAAGGGTTATGATCCGTCTTCAGGAGATGGGTTGCCACAACATAAACTTCGTAACCCCTGAGCACGTCGTCCCTCAGGTCATGGAGGCAATCCCACCTGCGATCGAGATGGGATTGAGGTTGCCTATAGTGTATAACACAAGCGCCTACGATTCCCTTCATTCGCTTGAGATCATGGAGGGCATAGTCGATGTGTATATGCCCGACTTTAAGTTCTGGGATAGGGACCTCTCCTTCTTCTACATGGCGGCAAGGGACTATCCGGATGTCGCACGGGCAGCCATAAAGGAGATGCACCGCCAGGTAGGTCCACTCAAATTCGATGAAAACGGTCTTGCCCTTCGAGGGGTTCTCGTTCGTCACCTCGTCATGCCAAACAGGGTCGCAGGCACGAGGGAGATCTGCCGCTTCATTGCGAATGAGGTGTCAAGGGATACCTATATAAACATAATGGATCAGTATAGACCAGAAGGCAGGGTACTAAGGCTTCCTGAGAAGTACGAGAGGATCAACCGCTCCACCACGCGTACGGAATATGAAGAGGCGTTAAGGGTAGCCCGTGAAGAGGGGTTATACCGCTTCGATGTCCGGTGGATGCACTGATCCTAATATACAAAAGGCGGCTTACATATGATAAAGAAATGGGACATTATTAGATCGGAGAGGCTAAACTCGTACAGGATCTTTTCAACGAGAAAGGACATAAGCCTTTCCCCCGTGACCGGGAAGGACCACGATTTCTACGTGATCGAGGCACCCGATTGGATAAACGTGGTCCCCATTACCCCCCATGGTGAGTTGGTCTTAATAAAACAGTACAGACACGGGATAAAGTCACCAACCCTTGAGATACCTGGCGGTATGGTTGATCCTGGAGAGACGCCTCTTGAGGCCGCAAAGCGGGAACTCCTCGAAGAAACAGGGTACGCCTCGGATGATTGGCTTTGTATAGGAAGGGTACATCCGAATCCCGCCATACAGGACAATACCTGCTATACGTTTCTCGCAAGGGGAGTAAGGAGGGTTCAAGAGCCGAGATTCGATGGCACGGAGGATATAGCCTCCCTTTTAATACCGGTTCAGGATATGCACCGCCTGGTTTCAGAGGGTAAGATAACCCATTCCCTGGTTATCTCGGCCTTCTACCTGTACCATCTGCATGAACAACTGGGGGAGAGATAGATAGATTAGGCTCCTACTGTTTCCTTGACACCCCGTTTCCCTATGGTAATCTTCACAAAATCTCAGGTTATTGAAAATAAATTTCAATTTCTCTTTTGCCACTTTGGCTCTAACTAACGGAAAGGATTGCACAAATACCGATTGAGACCATGAGAAAAATAAGACTCCTGATAACACTCCCCTTACTCCTCTTTTTCAGCGTTCCATCGCTTGCCTCCCAGGAAGCAAAAAGGGTTCTCTCACTCGTGGACTACATAGGGGGAGACTATGGAAACGCCGTTAGAAAAGGGACGGTCATAAATCAGGATGAGTACAGAGAGATGCTCGAATTCTCCTCTGAAGCCCTCGATCTCTTCCGCAAGCTGAATCCCCCAGACGGCGATAAAGCCAAGATCGAGGCGGGCCTCGTCAAACTCAAGAAGGAGATAGAAAACAGATCCCCACTTGAAGACGTTCAGTCCGTAGCAAGAGGGATCAAGGCCAGCATCATCTCGGCATATAGAATAGAAACCTATCCGAAGAATAACCCCTCCTTTCACGCGGGAAAAGACCTATACGAGAGAAACTGTGCCAAGTGCCACGGCGTCTTTGGCGCTGGAAACGGCCCCCTTTCTTCCGGTTTTAACCCACCTCCAACAGACTTTACGAACGGAGGTACGATGGGAAGGCTCTCCCCGTTTAAGATCTATAACACTATGAGCTTCGGGATCGAGGGAACGGCCATGCCCCCATTCTCAGAGCTCTCCGAGGAAGAGAAGTGGGACATCGCCTTCTACATCCAATCCCTTAGATTCAGCGAGAAAGAGGCCGAGGACGGAAAGGAAGTAATGGAGAGAGCCGGTATTCCCCCGGATATTAAGGACATTAAGAACCTCGCAACCCTTTCAGATGAAGAGATCCAGAAGGAAATAGCTCCATACGTAGGAGGAGAAGACCTATCCAAGGTAGTAGCGTTCTTAAGGAGGGGAACAGGAGAAACCGAAGAGAAAGAAGAGGACCCACTGGTTATAGCAAGCAACCTCCTTAAGGAATCCATGGCCCTCTACGAAAAGGGAAATAAACAGGAGGCATACACGAAAGCGCTCGATTCCTACCTCGAGGGATTCGAGAGGGTAGAGCCCAAACTGGCCTTAAAGGATAAGGAGATCAAATACGAGATCGAATCGAAGTTTGCCAGACTGAGAGACGCGATTAAAGATGAAAGAAGCCCCGACGAAGTAAAGGCCATCTATAGAGAGATTGAGAGTAACCTAAGTCGTGCCTCCCTAGTCCTCCAAAACGGAAAGCCCGTCGGAAATGCGATCTCCTTTATAAACTCGTTTGCGATCATCATAAGGGAGGGGCTTGAGGCGGCCTTAATAGTGGCCGCAGTAATCGCCTTTCTCAGTGCAACGGGGGCCAGTGACTCCATCAAATACGTCCATCTCGGATGGGTTCTCGCCCTCCTGGCAGGATTTATCACATGGGTTTTAGCCCAAACCGTCATATCGATTAGCGGCGCTAAGCGGGAGGTCATAGAGGGGGTAACGTCCCTTCTAGCGGCTGTGGTTCTCTTCTATGTGAGTTATTGGCTCATTACGAAGATCGAGGTCAGAAAGTGGAAGGAGTATATACAGGGAAAGGTCAAGAAGGCGATCTCAAAGAAGAGCGTATTTGCACTTGCAAGCGTTTCCTTCTTTGCCGTCTATAGGGAGGCATTTGAAACGGTGCTCTTCTATCAGGCCCTATGGCTACAGGAAGTAAACTCACAGGGGGCGGTCATCTGGGGGCTCATAACAGGAACCGTTCTACTTCTGGGTCTCGTAGTTGTGGTCTTTAAACTCGGCCTCAGGATTCCTCTTAAATACTTCTTCAGTATCACGAGCTCCCTACTCTACTTCCTCTCATTCGTTTTTGCGGGAAAGGGGATAAGGGAACTGCAGGAGGCCGGTATTATCGGGATAACCCCTCTTGGCTTTATCCCGCAGGTGGATATAATCGGGCTCTATCCGACGCTTGAGACGACGATCCTGCAGGGGATCCTACTCGTGGCCTTCGTCGTTGCGCTCCTATGGACCGGGTTCATAAAAGGAGAGAGGGAGAAGAAAGAGATCGCCGTGAGCGTGTCACGCATAGCAGACGACATGAAATCCATGCACGAGGCTTTTGAGCACATAAAAGGGCATATCATCGAATGGAAGAGATGTGAAGAGATCGACCTTGAGGCGGAAGAGCTTGATAGACAGATTCAGGACGTAATAAGATACGTGGACGAGCTGGAGAATAAACTGGAAGACTTTTTCGATGTGGTCTCAAAGAATAGAGAAAAAGACGATAAGGGAGCAGTTAATAGGAAGCCGCTTCCAAATTAGTCAAAATACCGCCTTTGTCACACCGCTTTTGGACATTTAACACTGATGAGTGGGTGAATTGAAGCCCGCCTCTACGAAAGATACACTATTAGCATTCGGAAAGATGAAGAAAAAGGCGGTCGTCATCGTATCCGGGGGAATAGACAGTTCCACCCTCCTCTATAAAACGGTTAAGGAGGGATATGAAACCCATGCCCTTACATTCATCTACGGACAGAAGCACGAAAGGGAGATCGAGTCCGCAAAGAGGATCTGCCACGGCTTAAACGTCTCCCACAGGATTATAGACATCTCCCCTCTAAAAGGGCTCCTTTCGGGCTCCGCCTTGACAGATTCGGGGATCGATATTCCGGATGTCCCAGAAACCGCCGAGCACTATGAAACCCTAAAAGCGACCATAGTCCCAAATAGAAACGCGATATTCCTCTCCATAGCCGTAGGCCATGCGGTGAGTATAGGTGCGGACTACGTGTTCTTTGGAGCCCATCATTCGGATAGGGGGGTCTATCCCGACTGCAGGCGTGAGTTTGTAGAGGCCTTCGAGTATGCCGAGCGACTCGCAAATGATAATCCCAACCTAGTCGTATCCGCCCCCTTTGTCAATATGAATAAATCCGAGATCGTTAAGCTCGGAGCCGATTTGGGTGTTCCCTATGAAGAGACCTGGTCCTGCTACAAGGGCGGGGAGATACACTGCGGTCTCTGCAGTTCCTGTAGGGAGAGAAAAAGGGCCTTTCGGGAATCGGGTGTTATTGATCCAACAGAGTACGATGATTCCAGATAATACGTTAAAAGGAGGCAGTAGATGACTACACGGAAACCGGATCGGACTAAAGAGGTGACTCCACGATGTGGGTTTCAAGAAGGTTGCTACGATTAAGGCGCCGTCACCTCTCCACTTATCCTCGCAACTAAGTGGGCAGAATGACCCTCTGCATTCCATAGGGCCACGGTATGCCTTTGCCAAGGTAAAATAGTAGAGATGAAAATAAGCGAGATCTTCCTCTCAATCCAGGGTGAAGGGGTAGAGATAGGACTTCCCACGGTCTTCCTTCGCCTCTTTGCCTGCGATCTCAGGTGCACGTGGTGTGATTCCATGTATGCGGTCGAGGGTAGGGATTTTAAGGACATGTCGGTAGAGGATGTTAAAAGGGAGATAGAGGGACTCGGGTGTAAGAGGGTCTGCATCACGGGAGGTGAGCCCCTCGTTCAGAGAAGTGAGGTTGAGGCCTTAGCCAGGGACCTCATAGATGAGGGGTACTCCATAGTGCTTGAGACAGGGGGACACAGGGAACCGCCCCCCATCTTTTGGACAGAGGGCTGTTTGATAAGCATGGACTGTAAGTGCCCGAGCTCAAAGATGGAAGGGAGGATGGATTTTTCCCTCTTTGAGAGGCTCCGCCCAGGGGATCAGCTTAAGTTCGTCATCCAGGACGAAACGGATTACGAATACGCAAAAGGGATACTCGGGAGATACCGTATAAGGGCGAACGTGGTCTTCCAGCCCGTCTATGGAACCAGCCTTAAATGGCTCACAGAGAGAGTTCTTGAAGACAGACTGGAAAGGGTGAGGGTCCTTCCCCAGCTCCATAAGATCATCTGGGGGGAAACGAGGGGTGTCTAGATCGGGCCTTCTTGAGGAAACCATCCAATCCATAGGGCCGATAAACCCGGAATACATAGCATACGCTTCAAGGCATCTCGATAACCTCACAAAGCCAAAGGGGAGCCTCGGAAAACTGGAGGAATTCGTAAAGCGTGTGGTGGCGATTACGGAGAATAAAAAACCGGTACTCGATAGAAAGGCCGTTTTTGTCCTTGCGGGAGACCACGGGGTGGTTGAAGAGGGGGTGAGCGCCTATCCTAAGGAGGTAACGAAGGAGATGGTATTTAACTTCCTCCGGGGAGGCGCCGCTATAAATGCGTTTGCAAGGCACGTCGGAGCAGACGTCTTTATAGTGGATATAGGGGTAGATTGGGAGTTTAAAGACACCGAGGGGCTCATAATAGAGAAGGTAAGGAGGGGTACCAAAAACCTCTCAAAAGAGCCGGCAATGACAAAGGAGGAAGCCATAATGTGCATCGAAACCGGGATAAGAATCGTAGTGGATTCGATCAAAAGGGGATACGGATTCATCGCCACAGGGGACATGGGGATAGGAAACACGACCCCATCTGCCGCCATTGTGTCCGCCTTACTCGATCTCAAACCGGAGGATGTTGTGGGATACGGAACGGGTATAGGGGAAGAGGCGTGGAAACATAAGGTCTATATAGTAGAAAGGGCCTTAGAGCTTCATAGTCCCAACCTAAACTCCCCGATCGATGTCCTCTCCAAGGTAGGAGGGCTTGAGATAGGAGGGATTTCGGGTGTGATCCTCGGAGCGGCATCAAAGAGGGTCCCGGTAGTGGTTGACGGGTTCGTATCAACCGCAGGGGCGGTTATCGCCATCGGACTCTGCCCAAATGTCAGGGATTACCTCTTTATCTCTCATAAAAGCGCCGAAAAGGGACACGGGCTGGTTCTTGAAAGACTCGGCCTCTTACCCATACTCGACCTCGACATGCGCCTTGGAGAGGGCACCGGAGCCGTACTTGCCATGTCCATAATCGAGGCCGGTATCAAGGCCTTTAACGAGATGGCGACATTCGAGGAGGCAGGGGTTTCGAGAAATTAGACATACCAGAAAGTTAGACGTTCGCCTCACTTAATCCTAACCGGTATACCCGAAATCATCACATACACCTCATCACAGATCTCGGCCACCCTCTGGTTGAGCCTTCCGAGCTCAGATTGATACCTCCTTGAGATCTCCTCTTCCGGAATAATCCCCCATCCTACCTCGTTTGTGACTATTATAGCGTTTCCCCGAAATCCCTTTAACGCATCCACGAGGGCCTCCACTTCCCCTGATCTTTCCCCCTCTTTTAACTCAAAAAAGAGGTTTGAGAGCCAGAGTGTAAGGCAATCTATAACGGTGGTTGATGGATCTATCCCACTTAGGGCCTCCCCTAGGTGTATGGGTACCTCTACCGTTTTAAAATCGCTCCCCCGCTCCCTTCTATGCGCCTCTATTTTCCCCTCCATCTCGACGTCTATGGGGCGAGCCGTTGCTATAAAGACCCTATCACCCTCTTCCATCCCCCTTGCAATCCGAAGGGCGAGTCGGCTCTTTCCGCTCTTTATCCCGCCCGTTATAAGGATCCTCTTTCCCAAAGGGAGATCTCCTCCATGAGTATCCTCTTTGACTGAAAGAAATCCTCCAATCCAAAGACCTCTAGCGTAAGAAGCCCTGAGAAGCCCGATGAGAGAACCCTCTCCACGACGGATTTTACAAAGCCCCTTTCCACCCTCTGGAGCCCTGTATGCCCCTCCCCCTCCGGGCCGTAGAGATGAATCGCCTTTATCCTTCCCAAGTTATCATTAAAAATCCTCTCCCAACTATCGGAGCATCTAATGGCATGGCCTATGTCGAGGCAGAGCCCAAAATCAAACTCCTCTACTATGGGAAGGATACGCTCTACCGGATAGCTTAGATTCTCGATAAGGACGCACTCGCTTCCAAACTCGATAAACACCTCAGAAAGCGACCTCACCGCCCTTAGAGCCCACATCTCCTCGGATTCAACGCCCATTCTAGGAAGATGAACCACGTACCCGGTTGGACTGAGAGGGCGGGTGAGCCTCATGATCTCCACCATCCTATTTAGAGAAAAACCCCTAAACTCCGTATCCCTGGAGCATATGTCGAGATCGATTGGGAGATGAACCGTGTACGAGATCCCGGTCTCCTCGGATATCCTTCTAAGGGTGTTAACGTCCTCCTCGGTAGGAAGGTTCGAGTACTCCCTACCCTCAAAAAGGACGAGCTCGATATCGTCCACTAGACCTATGAGTTTTCTCACATTGGGGATTATGCCATCCGGATATATGTAAGATGTAGTTCCGATCTTCATGATTTAACCATTATCCCAGCGATTAAAAACCCAAAGACCTCTGAGATCTCCAGCACGGCGCCAAAGACGTCCCCGGTTATCCCGCCAAATGCCCGATTAAACAGAGAGGAGAGGAAAGAAGCAAAGAGGGAGACGAGAACGAATATCGCTATTCCCTTCACCCCCAGAAGCAGAAAAGAAAGGGCTAGAGCAACCACTCCGCTTATAAAAAAAGCCCTCCTTGTTGAATAAACGGTGAATATATACCCGAGTCCCTCCGCCGACGCAGGAGCCCTCTGCATCGCCACTATCGCTGGGGTCCACCTTGAGAGAGAGGGGATAAGGAGGAGGCTCTTTATCCCGAATCCCTCCGGGATGGCGGAAATGGCAACGAGCTTTCCAACCAGGACGATTACGAGCGCAGAGGCACCAAAGGCCCCGATCGCCTTCCCCTTCATTACACAAAGGGCCCTTTCCCTATCGTGCCAAGCAAAGTGGAGGGCATCGAAGCAATCGGAAACGCCATCCAGATGGAGCCCCCGCGTGAGTACGGCCAGGATGATTACCGGAAATAGGGATAGAACCAGCTCTGAAGCAACAACGTATCCCAAAAGAAGGTGAGCAAGCACGCAGATCCCTCCCAAGAGTAATCCCACAATGGGAAAGAAAACGATCGAATTTGCAATGTCCTCCTTCCCTAACTCCTCTTTAAAGTCTCCCAGTTTAAATACAGTGAGAAACCCGATTGCTACCTTAAGCCTCTTGGGAATCATGGTTACTCCATAAAAGAGATTATCCGATAGCACTTCTGGTGGTCAATAACACTCGATTTCCCAACACTGGAAATCCAGTGTGAGTTTTGGGTAAGATATAGTATATTTGGAAAAGGTTCGTATAACAAAACGGTCTCTCTAATACGAGACGTTAAGAGGACAAGGAAGATGAGAACCCTACTCGGATTACCACTAATAGGTGCACTACTCCTTTTAGGAACCCTGGGAACAACAAACATCACCCTTGCTCAAACAACCTGGAGCACAAACGCCCTCGAGCATCGCGGCAAGAACGGCCAGCGGTTCACATACACATGCCCTCCTAACGGAAAACCGGGGTCCGTATCGGGAACCGACATATACACGGACGATTCTTCAATCTGCACGGCGGCCGTCCATGCGGGGCTCATCACGTTTGCATCCGGTGGGACCGTCACAATAGAGATCCGCCCTGGCCGTGCATCCTACATCGGAAGTAGGAGAAACGGTGTGGCAAGCGGATACTGGGACTCCTGGCCGGGGAGTTTCGTATTCGTTACACCGGAGCCGAAGCGGGTATACGTAATACCGCCTGAGCCACCGATAACAGCGGAGAGGGTGAAAGAAAACAGGCCTCCAAACCCTCCCACACCCATAAGCCCGCCAAACACATGGGATAAGTGGTCTCCCGCGATAGACCCCTCTTCGGTCACCTTTCGATGGATAGATAACGGCGACCCCGATGGCGACCCGGTAAGCTTCTATATAAACGTATTTAGATACGATCCCTCTTCCCAGAAATGGACCCTCACGTATAACGACTGGGTGAGGGGCACATCCGTTACACTTAAGAATCTCGAGCCCGGAAGCTACTACGGATGGCGCGTATATGCCATCGACCAGGGTCAGCATAGCGATCCGTGGTATGCGGAGAGCGAAAAATCCGGCTTCTACACAATGCCGATCCCTGGTGGAGGGGACACTGGTAAGATGGAATACAACGTTGACCTCTCTGGAGCGGTTCTTAGGTACTTCTCGTTGTCAGAGCCCCGTCCCGAACTCTGTCAGACCGCATGCGCTGAGGATACAAACTGTAGGGCATTTACATATGTAAAGCCCGGAATGAGTCCGGGCAACCGCGGTGCGGCTATGTGCTATCTAAAGTCATCCGTGAGTCAAAGGATACAGGATTCCTGCTGTATATCCGGGGTTAAGTGAGCCTCGCCTCTCCTTCCGCTTTACTTTAGTATCTCCCCCGTCTTCTCGCTCCAGAGGAGAAGATCAAACTCGTCGAAATCTATTCCCAGCTTCTTCGCAAATCGCTTAAATTTAACCTCTATGTCCAGATACCTGTCCCTTGTCGTCGGGGGCCTCGGATCATCTATAACCCCAAATTCGTGGAGAGATCCCAATATATGCCTGTCCAGTATGGCGTATCCGCGAAACCCTATGTTTCTCAAAAAGTGGCTGGCCTCCTTATAACCCACTCCCTTAATGTCCCTGCAGGAGGCGAAAAAGTCCCTCCTCTCTAGAGGGTCCTTAAAGGAAAGAACCAAGTCCTTTAGTCTAAAACCGAATTCCTTCCTTAGGTACTCCCTCGTGTGTACGATGTAATCCGCTCTGGAATTGGGAAACCTATGTACGTGCCTCAGTCTACCGGAAAGCCCCTCACGGCTTCCTTCCATAAGTATATCCCTTACGGCCTCTACCGATCTTAGTCCCATCCTTGCGCTTGCGCCTGCGGTGAATATACAAAAGACGAGCTCTTCAAAAACCCTTATGTCGTCAGCCCTCTCAAATACGTCTCTAAATTCATCGAGACGGACCTTTATTAGATCCCTCCTCTCCTTATAACACGACCTTAACCTCTTATAGTCGTGTTTTTTCGTACCTGACCGGATCCTATGGAAGGGTTCAATCACCAAGAGAGTAATAGACTATTTTATGTAGATCGTTAATCTATCGCCCGAATCGAGCTTTGTTGATTTGAGGTTATTCCAATTCTTTATATCGGCCACAGAGACGTTGTATTTACTGGCTATTTCCCAGAGCGTATCGCCCCTCTTTACATCGTATTTAACGACGTCTCTACCCGCACGTCTACTCCTGGAGGAGGTACTCCCAGCACCCTTAGAAACAACACTCCTATTCCTAGGAACCGTACCTCCACGAGGTATCGTGAGCACCTGACCGGGTCTTACAATCGATCCCCTTATACTGTTTGCCCCCTTTATTGAAGAGACACTCACACCGTAGCGGGCCGCTATCTTCCCCAGGCTCTCCCCACGCTTTACCACGTGTTTAACCGGATTGCCAACCGTTGATACGGCAACCATCTTTAGGGCCAAGAGCTCATCTTGTTTTGCCGCTACGACTTTTGCGTATCCCGAAGGGACGTTGATCTCGTAAGAGGAGCCGGGAGGGGTGGAACCTCTTATAAGGCTTGGGTTCAAGTCCCTAAGCCTCTTTTCGCTGACACCTATTATTCCCGCTATATCACCCAGGCTCCGTTGTGGGGGGACGTAAGCCCTTTCAACGGACTCCGGTTCCTGGTATTCGATTCCGGTAAACCCGTATTTCTCCGGGTTTTTGGCTATTATCAAGGCCGCCATGAGCTTTGGAACGTAATCCTTAGTCTCCTGTGGAAGGGTGTATTCTGAGATCTCCCAAAAGTCGTAGACCTTGAACCTATCTATTGCTGCCTGTACCTTTTCCTCTCCACAGTTGTATCCGGCGGCGGCGAGTTCCCAAGACTGGAACATATCGTAGAGGTCGTGGAGGTAGTTGGCGGCAGCTATGGTGGATTTTTCCGGATCCATCCTCTCGTCAACCCAGGAATCGATTCTAAGCCCGTACCTCTTGGCCGTGGATGGGATGAACTGCCAGGGGCCGACCGCTCCCTTGTTGGACTTCGCCTTCACGTTAAAGCCGCTCTCTATCATAGCGAGATAGACCAGATCTATGGGCATCCCCTTGGCCTCTAGTATCTTCTTCATCATAGGTATGTATTTACCGGAGCGGGAAAGCCACTCGCTGAAAAAACCGCGTCCCGAACCCTGGAAGTATTCGAGAAACCCATGGACCTTGTCGTTTAGAACCACAGGTATGTCGCTTTCGGTTTCTGGGACGATGTGAGGAAAATCCTCAAGGATCCTCTTTCTCAGGTTGAAAAAGTAGTAGTAAGCCCTCCAGGTCTGCGAGTTCGGTTGGAAGAGAAAAAAACCGGAATCGTCCTCTTTTGCAAATAGGCTGTCTATGGAGAGTAGACCGAATTTTCCATGTGGCCTCTCTCCTTCAAACTCAGCCCTTTTATCGGCGTCATAGAAGCTGACGCTCCCTGAAAAAGGAGACATGGATTTTGAAGCGCATCCCAATATGGGAATCACAAGCAAAACCAGTATGAGAAGGTATCTAAAAAACATTGGCTTCTTTTTTTATCATAAATCGGATTCGATGTCAACAAACGGCACGGTATACCTTGCCCATACTCTCCCACAGGTTGATATTTAGCAACCGACACATGACGGGGATCTCAACGTATAGTCCAAAAGTAGCAGGAAACCTCTAAGACTAAAATGCTACCAAAGAGGGATTTTACTCCGAGACACAGAGACCTATGTTTTAAAAACAGGAATACGGATTTAACCACTCGAGGATTAAACCATTCCATAAACGACTTTGGTAATTACAAGAGGATACCCAATCAATACCCAAGACAGTACCACCGTGACCGATCCATGCGGCAACAGGGAGGTATACAGGTTTAATGGACTCAGGCAGGATCCCTTTAATGGAGTATGGCGTATCGGTCTTATTCAAGAAAAACAGATCATGGACCAAAACAACAATGTATTTCAAATAGAGACAAACAGTTGGTCTCCATATCAGATCTCTACAGATGGCCGTGATCCTATTTCCGACATAACTGGAGCCTTTATACCGCTTTTAGATTTAAGAACGATTAGTAGAGATGGAAACACCTATACAAGGGGTTTTACATACAACACGTTTTACGGTGCACCAACCAAAATCGAGGGATCAGGAGAGCTAACAAGGACAACCGATATCTCCTATTTCGCAAATCTCTCCAAAAACTGGGATTATATAGTCGGTAAACCACTGGTTATCACCGTAGCTAATGGTACTGAAAGGGATAATATCAAAAAGTGTGTAAAAGTAGAGAAAGGCGGCGAATCCTTTTATAGAGACTTACCCTAAATATTGTGTAAAATTTCATCAGAGTCGAGTTCAAACTTCATGGCGTAAATCTGCCTGAGTTCATACAAACGGGATCTTACCATAGGAACCGGCTTTTTATCCCAGCTTGCCCCGATATTCTCAAGGAGTATAAACATGTTGGCATTCAAAGACTCTTCTGATGGGAAATATCCACCCAACTCTATCCTCATCCTCTCTATCCCTGAGTTAAAACTCTCGGATATGTTTGTGGTGTATATGTGTTTTCTCACCTCCTCAGGGTACTTCAAAAAGGCGAGGTAATTGCTCGTTCTCTTTTCTATCCTCTGCGACAAGGTTTCATCTTGCTCTCTTATAACTTCTACCGCTTTGAGGAACGCAGATTTACCCTCCTCAAATCCCCTGCCTGCCTTAGCTATATAAAGATACTTCTTCACCTGTGCATATAGCTCCTTGGATAGCTTCTTTCTTAAATTCCTGATTAAATGTAGGAAGCAAAGCTGGTGGTCCGAATAGGGAAACAGCTTCTCTATCACCTCTTTAAGCCCACTGAAATCATCTGTCACAAAAATCAGTACTCTCTTTAAACCCCTTGATATTAAATCCTTAAACACACTGATCCAAAGCTCTTTACTCTCTCTTGCTGCGAAACTGTAAAAGCCAAGGACATGTTTATATCCATCTCCACGCTCCCTTTAGCCTCGGTCCTTAGCTTAGCCTGGTATACATCTATAAAGATTGCAAATATGCTCTCCAAAAGAGGGCTTCTCCTCATTACCTCCTTCAGCTTCCTCGGGTCATATGGAAGGTTTAGCTTCTTTAATCCCCTCTCTACATCAGACTCAGAGTACCCGTTAGAAATCAACGCTATTAGAACC
The DNA here is from genome assembly GCA_964636885.1 of uncultured Spirochaetia bacterium. GTDB lineage: Bacteria > Desulfobacterota_D > UBA1144 > Nemesobacterales > CSP1-2 > CAZWVA01. The sequence continues at coordinate 31,496 of CAZWVA010000005.1, read as the reverse complement.
TCCTCATAATCCCTTAGCCGTCCTAATTCTTGTGTTCCTATAGCTAACTGCAGGTATCTGTTGTAGTAACCATTGGCATAATCCTTCTCTCCAATATGGGCCAAGTTAGATAGAAACAACTCTCTTTCCTTTTCCATGAAGACATTAAGGAGTTGTTCAAGCAGAAAAGACAAAGAAGGTTTATTCCCTTGGAGCTTGCCATATAACTCCTCGGTTACTTCTTTTGCAACTTGCTTAACTACTTCGGTAGTGCCCTCTTTTTTTCTTCTCCTTGCCATCTTTCTTTTTCACTCCCCTTATTAGTCTTTACACAATTTTTCTGGTTAGTCCCTTCAAAGGACAGAACCTGAGATTGGGGGTGATGGATAGGCTTTCTGGATTAGAGAGTGCATTTGAGGAGAGTTTTCCGAGGGCGGGTGTGCAGAGGTGTGTATTGCACGAGCTAAGAGACATAGGGGCAAAGCTGCCCCGGTCAATACAGGGACAATGCCTTGGGGAATGCAAGAGGATATTCTACGCATCAAGCAAGGAGGAGGCAAAGGAGAGGTTTTTAGTGTGGAAGGACAGGTGGGAGGGTGTAGCTCCGGGAGCGGTTTGGTGTTTGGAGAAGGATTTAGAGGTGGTCGAGACAGCGGGTACACAACTTTGATATTGGGCTCAAGGAGGTCTTGAATGCAGCCTAAGTTGATGGGGGAATGCCTCTTTGAATTTTTACACAAAAACCCTTGCGCTACCTGATTATTATCGCCTATTGACAACCGAGACCTTATAAGGGTTAGGCTGCTATTCATCACAAGTGAATTTCCTCAACTGAGGTATATAGTCTATGCCAATGATTCTGTCTAATTCTGAATTTTGTTCCGTGGTTATGGCCCGTCCGCGCATCAAAATCCACCAGAACCACGCCCTCTTCAATACATTTCAGAAAGCCATCAAAAGAAAAGCCAGACAACACCAAAAGCTTCACGTACTTGAAGAACTCATGTCCTCGCTCAACTTTTGTGTCTGCTATCACGTAGAAGCAGTTTTTAACCTTGGCCCCTATCTCATATCTCAGATCATCTAATCCCCAATATGGTTGAGGATTAAGAGGGCCAAGACCTACCCGTTGTCTAACAGACTCTAACCAGTTCGCAATTTCCAGGTCACTCTTATCAGCTTGAGATGCGTCAAAGACAAAACAAAGCTTTCCTTGACTCCTATCCAAGACCAATCGGAATCCTCGGTTTGTATAGGTTGTTGCACTTGTCGTTGATCTGAAACTCCTTTCGGTGGCTGGATACTTTCCTCCCGCTTCTTTGTGTTCCCATCCGTACAGTGGTAGCAAAACAGTTGCTACTATCTTGGCCCCTCGAGGAGAAGGTTCTATGTGCTTTAATGTAACCAGAGAGGTTGTATGCAACCGCTGACCTTTGAGTTCCCATTCCCGCATATTGGGAATAGGGAGATTGTTTTCCTCAAGCCCAAGCAGCACCTCTAAAGTATTGCCGACAGCTCCATCGTTACGGGTGTCTATGGTATTCTTGACACTCCTATGCCAGCCCCTTGTGCTAACTTCACGGATCGCTTCTATCAACTCATCTTTGGTGTAGAGCCTCATTTCGAGGGCCTCCAGAAATCCAAGAGATACTCGAATGTTGTGCCCATTGTGATGTAGTTGCTCGGCCAGCCGAATATACCTATCTTGTTCACAATATTGGTTCTGTCCCAAATGATGATGTTCCTGAGTTCATACCCCCTCTTTCGCAACTCTTCGATAAGGGCAACATGAATCGTGATACGCTGATCTTCCCACCACATATCAGGGACGTTAATGACACAATGCGCTTGGGGTCTTAGCAAGGGCAATAACGCCTCAAAGATGTCCCCCATGGCCTGGGTGTACTCTTCAAGCGGCATCGTGCCCAGATCGCGTGGGTCTTGCGAATATTGCTCGATCCTTCCAAACTGTTCATTGCGTCTGTCTCGTCTCGACTTGTTGAGACGTTTTCTATTCAATAGGTTAGCGTAAGGAGGAGAAGTCCAAATCAGACTGACCGTTTCGGGGTCTAAGTAGGCTGGAATATTTCTCGCATCGTCTTGAATGGCTAACTGTTGAGCACGGTTGAACAAGTTGTTAGAAGCCAATCGTTCTACGCAAAGATCAATATACTTTTCCTGAAGATCAAACCCTATCGCATTTCGATTCAGGTCTCGCGCTGCCACTAGCGTCGTACCACTTCCCACGAATGGGTCAAGGACAAGTTCGCCTTCATGCGTAAAGAGACTAATGACTCTTTTGGAGAGGGCAATCGGAAATGTCGCCGGATGGACGTTCTTATCTCGAATGTCCCGGCTCTCATAAACGAACTGCCACACTCCCAGTTGACACTTGATCCACTCCTTTGCCGTGAGACAATTTATGTGATTGGGTGGGCATGAGCAGGTTCTTGTATGGCCAATTAGAATCTTGGAACGGTAGAGACCGTGAGACTCTCTAACGACAAGCGGCAAGGACAAGGTTTCGTTTTCATTCATCAGTAAAATCACCTCCATATTAACCGATGTAGCAGGGCAGCGTAACAATAATGCAGGCTAACTCAATAATTATGCAGTGTACATTTCCTCCCAAATCCGATCTCTGAATCAAGCCCCCTCACGAGATGATGAACCCTCAAAAAACGACTCAAGCTCCCCTATAACATCTTCCGTCTTCCCTATGATCTTACGGCAGTCTGGAAGTGAGTCGAGGAAGTACCTTCCGTAGTTCTTGCTTACTATCCTCTTATCGAGAACGAGAACCGCTCCTCTATCCGTTCTCGTTCTTATGAGCCTCCCAAAGCCCTGCTTGAATTTAAGAACGGCAGTTGGAACGGTGTATTCGAGAAAGGAATTTATCCCCTCATTCTCCATGTGCTCAACCCTCGCCTCAATTATGGGATCCGTCGGGACCCTGAAGGGGAGCCTCGTTATTATGACCATCCTTAGGGCCTCCCCCGGAACGTCC
>CAZWVA010000005.1:19610-28431 GCA_964636885.1 uncultured Spirochaetia bacterium | reverse complement strand
AAGCCTCGTTCTAGGAAGGTTTCCCTGTTTTAATGAGACGATTCCAAGCCCCTCAAGCCCCTCCCGGATCTCACCATAGACCCTTTCTAGGAGATGATAAGAGGTAAATAGGATGAGGGCGTTTCCACGGGACGCCCTTAGGGCCCTCATCACTATCGGTGATATACTATCGGAGAACCCCGCCTCCAAAGGCTCCGGGATATCCGAGGGGATGGCTACAAGTGCCTGCTCCCTGTAATTAAAGGGGGAGGGGATTATGAACTCCCTTACCCTCTCCTCTTCCCCAAGACCGAGTTCAGACCTTAGAAAAGAGAAGCTCCTCCTTACAGCCATAGTGGCGGAGGTCATGACAACTGTCTTACACCTCGAATAGAGCCTCTCCCTTAGGTGGGAGGAAACATCGAGTGGGGAAAGCCCAAGCCCAGAGACGATTCCTCCCTTCCCTACCTTCCCCTCTATCCACCTCACGTACCCGTCATCCCCCGGGTCTAAGAACGAGCCTATCACATCGTATGAAAAGCCGAGCTTACCAGCAATCCCTTTAAACTCCATTATGACCCTTGCGATATCCGTCTCGGCCTCGTAGTCTACAAGCACCTCAACAAAGGACTCTATCTCCTCCTCGAGTTCCTTAAGCCTTATCCTTAGAAGGGAGAACCTCTTATCGATCTCCTCCCAGTCCTTTCTCCTCCTCAGGTCGTCCTTTATCCTGAGGTTTATCTCCTCCGTAGGTTCCCCCCTCTCCTCGGCGATTCGGAGTGCAAAACGGTAGAGCTCGTCAAAGGCCTCCCTCACCTGCTCCTCAACCGTATCGAGCCTTGGGGATAGAACCTCTTCCACTCTCCTAAGAACAGTACTTATTATTCCCTTCCTATAATACTTTTTTAGCTTCGTGGCGAGGGAGGCCGTATAGAATATAAGACCCTTCATCTCACCGCTCCCCCCCCTTCTCTTGAGGCGTCTCAGCGTCCTTATGATCCCGTATTTCGTCGTCCTCATACCGAAGTGGGAAGTTGCGGCATCCCCAACGTGATGGGCCTCGTCAAATATAACCCTTTTATATGGGGGAAGGATTCCCGCATCGCTATCCTCACCCGCTTCCTTTATTGAGAGGTCCGAGAACAGGAGGTGATGGTTCACTACAAGGATCTCCGAGGAGGCGATCTCCCTTCGTGCCTTGTAGAAGAAACACCTAGAATAATGAGGGCATCTCACCCGAAGACAGCTCTCGCTCTCCGCAGAAACCTTATCCCATACGTCCTGAGGAGGACTAAAGCTCAGATCGGATAGGGAGCCGTCCTGGGTTACCCTTGACCACTCTACTATTGTTCTTAGAGTATCTACCTCATTGTCCTCAACGAGGTCAAATAGCCCATCCATAACGGTCTCCGTCCTGAGGAGGCAGATGTAGTTTCCCATGCCCTTTACAAGCGAGTACCTAAAACCCTCCTTTAAACCGCTACGGACAAGAGGGATGTCCTTTTCGATGAGCTGCTCCTGGAGGTTAATCGTGTTTGTGGAGATTACTATCCTCTCCCTGTTTTGAAGGGCCCAGTAGACGGCCGGTATCAGATAGGCAAGGGTCTTCCCCGTTCCCGTTCCCGCCTCTATAAGAGAGACGAGGTTCTCGTTAAACGCTAAGGACACGGCATGGAGCATATCGAGCTGTTCGAGGCGCTTCTCGTACTGGGCCCCCATGACACCGGCTATGCTACCACTGGGGAGGAGAAGGTTTTTTAGTTTCTCTATGTCTAGTTTCTCTATATCCCTCTTCTCAAACGGTTCGACCACAACGTATACCCTGGATACGTCGTTACTCACTATATAGAAACCGACCCCCCGGTTTCCAAAGATGGAGGCTATCTCTATATCCAGATCTGAAGGGGTTAGATTCCCGGAAGGATGGTTGTGGATCACGACATCGCCCGCCTTGGCGGATTCAACAACGGCGGGAACAGAGGAATCGTTTCCCCTGGCGATGACCCTTACGTCCTCAACGAGCCCGTCCCTATCGAGGAAGCCCACAAAGAAGACGTCGTTCCCTGAGGATTCCCTTATGGCCCGTTCTATCTGCCCCCTTGCCTCTTCTCTTAAGTACTCTTTTCGCACCGAGAAAAAGTTAACACAGCCGGAGGCTTTTCCAAAATCCCCATTCCCTATGGATTAGAGATATAAAACTGGGTATTTTATCTCTCTGGAAAATCAGGGAGGGGTGGCCGAGTGGACGAAGGCGCCGGTCTCGAAAACCGGTAGGGTCCTTACGGACTCTCGTGGGTTCAAATCCCACCCCCTCCGAAGATCCGAATTAGGACGATGCAAGAAGAACCAGCCGAAGGATCCTCATCTAAGGAGATACAGAAGAGGATAGTAGAACGGATAGAAAAGGAAAGGATCATTATCCTACTTACCGGAAGGACCGCCCAATCGGTGATCGAGGCATACATGCACCTAAGGGAAAACGGCCTTAATCTGGTTGGCGTTGACTTTAGGATCCAAGGGATTAAAGACCGATTGAAGTCCTTTAAGAAAAAGGGACAGAGGAATCTTGGGGTATTCTCCATATCGACAAAGAAGGAAGCCAGGGTTGCGATAAATGCGGGAGCCGTATTTCTCTTCTCGACCCATGTGGATAGGGGCATTATAAAGAGATGCAGGAAGGAGGGGATATTCCATGCGGCAGGCTCTCTTACCCCAGGAGAGGTTTTTAGTACTCAAGATCTAGGAGCGGACTCGGCAAGCCTACTTCCCTGCGGGAAAATGGGTGGTTTAGACTGGTTCCTATTTCTAAAGGGGATATTCCCCGGAATAAAACTCATCCCGACCGATACTATGAGCCCGTTTGAAGCGAGTGAATACCTGAGGGCAGGGGCCTACGCCGTGGCGCCCATAATCGATTTGGAAAGACTAAAAGAACCCTACAAGCTGATTGGAGAATTCATGGTGGCTAAATAACCGTGTACCACTCACCGCATGAGGGATTAAAAGACGAATGGCACTAATGGAGGTGTTATCTATGAGGAGAATGGCCCTTTGTCTATTCATTATAATCGGAATATCCGCTTCTCTCACATCAAAATACGAGGCGGTATCGGCCGAGCCTTCACCCTATAGGATCCCAGATAAAAAGGGCTATGCGAAAGAGGAATCAAAACTAGGCTCCAGGATAAGGGAGACGCTAAAAAGGATAAAAGCAATGGGGATCACGAGGGAGAACATGAAGGACTTTAACCCCCAGGAACTATCGACGCCCCTTGTAAGACTCGACGAGTCGGGGAATATCCAAACATACATATACTTAAGAGAGGTTAATGAAGAAAACCTGACCCGGTTAGAGTCCCTAGGCGTCCGTATCGAGGTTGCAAATGAAAAATACGGTATAGTCCAGGGCTGGATTCCATTCGATAAACTGGGGGAGGTAGAGGATCTTGGCTTTGTAAGAAAGGTCACTCCACCGATCTACGGAGAGACGCGAACGGGGTCCGTGAGTACTGAAGGGGATGCGATCATAGGCTCAGATGAGGTGAGGAGTAAACTGGGTTTTGATGGTAGTGGGGTCTTGGTGGGGGTCATTTCGGATGGAATTGATAGCATGGTGGTCTCCCAGGCTACAGGCGACCTTCCGGATAACATAATAACCGTAAATACCGGAAGGGGAGATGAGGGAACAGCCCTCCTGGAAGTCATACACGACATAGCCCCCGGGGCGAGGCTTGCGTTCTCTTCGGGTCTTACCACCGCAAGGTTCATAGATGCAGTTCAATTCCTAACCGAAATCGGGGCAGACGTTATAGTTGACGACCTGGGTTTTCTGGGAGAGCCTTTTTTTGAGGATGGAGTGGTGGCTCAAGAGGCCGGAGATGCGGTATCTAAGGGTGTGGTATTCGTCTCGGCCGCCGGCAATGACGCAGACCAGCACTATCAGGCACTCTATAGGGACACAAGCCCAGGAGATGACAGTAACAACCTCCACGACTTCGGTCTTGCCTCCGGCAGGGGAAGCGACGTAGCTATGAGGGTTCGCATCCCTCCCAAAGAAACCGTCGTCTTTACGCTCCAGTGGGACGACCCCTTTGGCGGTTCGTCAAACGACTACGACCTCTTCCTTTTCGACCCTTCGACAGGCGATGAGATAGATTCCAGCACCGAGGTTCAGGACGGAAACGACGATCCCGTAGAGACGGCCGCAACCACGAATCCGAGCTCAAGCGCCTTTGCCGAGGTTGACATAGTGATAAACCGCTTTAAGGGTCGGGCGAAAACACTCGAGATGTTTTTTAACGGATCGGTCATACCGGATGAGTTTAACGTCCCCGAGGACAGCGTGTTCGGCCATCCAGCTGTTCCCGGCGTTATAGCCGTGGGAGCAGTCCCTTCAAATACCCCAAACAGCATCGAGCCCTTTAGCTCCCAGGGACCCGTCTCGATCTCATTTCCACCGGAGAGCAGACCCAAGCCCGATGTAGTCGCCCCGGATAGGATCTCAACTACACTACCCGGTTTTAACCCCTTTGCCGGTACCTCCGCCGCTGCACCACACGTGGCCGGCACCATTGCACTTATGCTCGATAAGAATCCCAGTCTCACACCCGAAGAGGTTGCGGCTATCCTGGGGGATACGGCGACGGACCTCGGACAGCCCGGATTCGACAACGTATTCGGTTTCGGCAGGGTAGATGCGCTTGATGCGGTGGAATCCGTGACCGAGGGTACGGGCGGCGGTCAGGATGGAGGAGAGGGGGGTAGTAGCGGCTGCTCTCTCGCTTCTTCTAATACGGACGGGGGTATATTGATCAATCTATCTGCCATTCTGATCCCGACTCTTGCGCTAGGAATAAGGAGGCTTTCAAAAAGGGGATGGCTTAAATCTATGAAACCAGGTCGAGGGTGATTCTCCTTCTCTCGACATCGACCTCTATGACTCTTACCCTTACCTCATGTCCTATTTCAAACCACCTTCCCCTCCTTATCCTCTCCCTTGGAACGAAGCCCTCGACAAAGGTCTCTTTAAGCTCAACGAAAATGCCAAAGGGAAGAACACTTATCACGAATCCACCGAATTCCTCTCCCACATGGGATTTCATCATGTAGACCCTTTCGAGCTTGATTGCCTCCCTTTCTGCCTCATCCGCAAACCTCTCCTTCTCCGAAGAGTGATTGGCTATCCACTCAAGGGACTCCTCATCGTATGGCTCCCTTCTCCGTTTTACAAGGGAGTCTATTATCCTGTGAACAACGAGGTCGGGATAACGCCTTATGGGAGAGGTAAAATGCGTGTAGTGTTCGAGTGCAAGGCCAAAATGCCCCCTTGAGCTTGTGGAATAAACGGCCCTCTTTAGAGAGCGAAGGAGCATGGTATTTACGGCGAACTGCTGAGGGGTGCCTTTAGACTCGTGGATCACACGCTGAATGTCAAGCGCCTTTAATCTCCTACCAACAGGAAGGGTGTATCCCAGCTTCTTTAGGGCAATAGAGAGCTCCTTTAGAGAGGCCGTATCGGGTGGCTCATGGACGCGATAGATAGATGGCCACCCTGAGCGGAATACGAACTCGGCGGCTGCAGCGTTTGCGGCGATCATAAATTCCTCTATTATCCCATGCGCCACGTTTCTCTGTGATTTTATGACATCAACCGTTCTCCCAAGCTCGTCTCTTATAAGCTCAGGCTCCGGTATGTCGAAGTCGAGTTCTCCCCTTTCTATACTCCTCTCTCTCATCCTTTCGTAGAGATCCCTCATGATCCTCAGGCTCTCGAGTAGTTCCCTGTCCTTCCTGCCGACACTGCCGTTTCTCTCAAGCATACTAGAAACCCGTGTATAGGTGAGGCGTGCGTGGCTTCTTATAACGCTGTTATAAATCCTAAAATCAAGCATGAGCCCGCGCTTATCAAAATCCATCTCTACTGTTTTCGTGAGCCTTTCTTCACCTGGGAGGAGACTGCAAACATGGTTTGAAAGCCTTTCGGGAAGCATTGGAATCACCGTTTCGGGGAGGTAGACGCTCGTTCCCCTCTCTAGAGCCTCTTTGTCAATCTCGCTTCCCGGCTTTACGTAGTAAGAGACGTCCGCAATCGAAACCCAGAGCCTATAGCCGAAATCGGTTCTGGCCACGGCCACGGCATCGTCAAAATCCCTTGCCGTGTCGTTATCTATAGTAACCGTTAATATACCGCGGAGGTCAACCCTGCCGGCTATGTCCCTGGGAAGCACGTGAAGCGGGATTCCATTAGACTCCTTTAGGACGCTGGAAGGGAATTCCTCAGGCAAACCGTATTCTACGAGGAGCCCTTTTTTTTCTACCTCCAGGCTTCCCGCCTTTCCAAGCACCTCAACCACCCTTCCCATAGGACGGTCTATACGCCCGGATAAACGGGAGACCTCGGCTACGACTAGGCTCTCGCTTCTTATCCCCTTGGCATCGCCCGGTTTTACAATGAGGGAAGGGAGCTTCCCATTTCTAGGTACTATAACCCCGGTTTTCCCCGTTCTTAAAAACCTCCCGAGGATCTTTTCGTCTTTTGGAACCCTAAGGGGTGAACGATCGGGCTTAGAAGAAATCCCCTTCTTAACCCCCTTGTCTCCACCAGTCTCGGAAGAAAGGACATACCTGCCCCCTCCTATCCTCATGAGGGTTCCTTCGTAGGTCAGCTTTCTCAATATCTTCTTAAGGGTATTTCTACCCTCTCTGGATAAACCGAGGTGCTTTGAGATCTCCCTCGCCCTCATAGGACGGTGTGGGTTCTTCTTCATTAGCCTCACTATCTCACCGGAATCGGGGAATTTCATTATTTAAACGGATATAAGATCAAGGTATCCAGCCACTTAGGATGAGTACTTGACGATCCGAACTTAAAAAGATTATAAATATTTTAAGTTTACACGCTTAATCCCAGGGTGCAAGATCAGTTCTCTCTCTAGGGTATATACGAACCCACAACGTCTGAAACGGCAAATGGCTTGTGCACGGTTCCGTATTCAGATAAAATCTTCTCCGTTTATACAGCCAAAGGACACCGATTTGGAGGACAAAGGATGCTTAAGACGAACGTGTTTGGAGCCGTGATAATATGCCTTATACTCTTTACGATCCTCGGCTATCTATTCTCCATAGGACTCTCACTCGATTGGCGATTCTACTTTAAGGTCTTGGGAATAGTCGCGGTAATCGCCGCCATAATCGGTATAGCCGCATCAGGCGGGGATAAACCGTAATCAGGGTAATACTATGAGTCCCCCGCCCGTTTGGGTTTCTACGGCACCCTCAGGGTGGTAACGGGAGACATGGATGAGGTAGGCTTGAGGGTTGGAATCCATCTCCATATAGAACCTGACCTCCTTTAGAAACTCCTCAACGACCTCTTTTGCATAATCGACCGTGATTCTACCCTGACCGACCTGAGCCCCATCCTTGTATTCCCTTATAACACCGAGGAGTCTTTCAGAAAGCTCGTTAACGATCCTACTCTCTGCCTTGTATTCGTAAAATATCCCCTTCTTCTCGGTATCGAGGGTTTTAATGATGAGCTCGAGCGCGGTGATTAAGTCCTCGTCTTTTATGTTGTACCTTCGGAAGAAATCCACAAAGACCGCTTCAATACCGACAAATATCTCAGGGTTTTTGTTGTATAGTTCAGCACGCCTTATATAGGACTGGACCCCCTCCCTCTTTATCCTCTGCCTCATGACCTTTGTCTGCTGGTACCTTTGCCCCTCAACGTAATAGGGGCAGTCGAGGGGGCAGTTTATCTCTATTCCCCTCTTCTCACCACAGCACACTGGGCAAATGGATGCCCTCTTTGCCGGACAGTACCTTTTCGCCTTCCTCTTTTCACAGAGAATACATTTCACGGTTTTTATCGTTACCTAGTCTAATTTTTGGGCTTCACGTTTTCTCTAACCCAGTTGATTATGTCCACAGTAGAGGTGCCGGGCTCAAATATCGCCTTAATCCCCTTCTCCACAAGCCCGGCAATGTCATCCTTGGGTATTATCCCGCCGCCAAATACCACAATGTCATCGGCCCCTCTCTCCTTAAGCAAACGGACTACCTCTGGAAAAAGGTAGTTATGGGCACCAGAGAGGATGCTTAATCCTATAGCATCTACATCCTCCTGTATAGCGGTTTCAACGACCATCTCGGGTGTGTTGTGAAGCCCCGTGTATATGACCTCGAAGCCAGCGTCCCTTAAAGCCCTGGCTACTATCTTTGCACCTCTGTCGTGCCCGTCAAGACCGACTTTACCGATCAGAATCCTTACTCTTCTCTCGCCTCCCATAACGGTTTCCTCAGTCAAATCACGATTTGGGATTTCCGGTTTAAAATTCAGATCCATTCTGTAACTTAGAATCCAAGATCACAAATGGTTTCGATTAAGACCATAGAAAACACAGATTAACTATAACCAGTTAAATCGTCTACGGTCAAGTCAGAAGTAGCCGGGGTCCCGGTAAACACCGTAGACCTCCCTGAAAACATCGCTTATCTCACCTACGGTTGCGTATTCTCTTACGGCATCGATTATAAATGGCATCAGATTCTCACCCTTCCGGGCGGCCATTGCGATCCTCTGGAGGTGCGTTCTTACGGCCTCGTTGTTCCTCCTTCGCCTTACCTCCTCAAGCCTCTTCTTCTGATTCACATATACCCCTTCATCGATCCTCAGCGTGGGAATCGGGATCTCTTCCTGTGTGGCGTATTTATTAACGCCCACAATCACCTTTTCACCCCTGTCTAGTTCAAGCTGGTATCTGTAGGCAGCATCTGCGATCTCCTTTTGAGGGAATCCAATATCAATCGCCCTTATGATCCCCCCAAGCTCGTCTAT
>CAZWVA010000005.1:0-19568 GCA_964636885.1 uncultured Spirochaetia bacterium | reverse complement strand
TCCTGTTTGTGAGGGCCTCTATAACGTAGCTTCCTCCTAGGGGATCGATGGAGTTTACGACCCCGCTTTCTTCGGCGATTATCTGCTGTGTTCTAAGGGCCACTGTTACAGACTCCTCTGTAGGAAGAGCAAGTGTTTCGTCCATGGAGTTCGTATGAAGGGACTGCGTGCCGCCAAGCACGGCCGCTAGGGCCTGGATCGCAACCCTCACCACGTTATTTAAGGGCTGTTGAGCGGTAAGGCTACATCCCGCCGTCTGGGCGTGGGTTCTAAGGAGCCATGATTTTGGGTTCTTTGCCCCAAACCTCTCCCTCATTATCTTTGCCCACATCCTCCTTGCGGCACGGAACTTGGCAATCTCCTCCAAGAAATCGTTATGGACGTTGAAGAAGAAGGAGAGCTGAGGGGCAAAGTCGTCCACATTAAGGCCGCGTTCTATACACTCCTCAACATACCCAATACCGTCTGCGAGGGTAAAGGCAAGTTCCTGAACAGCGGTAGAACCGGCTTCACGTATGTGGTAGCCGGAGATAGAAACGGGATGCCATTTGGGCACGTGTTTGGTACAGAACTCTATCATGTCGACAACGATCTTTACTGAGGGTCTCGGAGGACAGATCCACTCCCTCTGTGCGATAAACTCCTTTAGCATATCATTCTGAATCGTCCCATCCAGCCTGTCCCAGCTTACCCCCTGCTTCTCGGCAACGACGAGATACATGGCCAGTATTATGCTTGCCGTACAGTTTATGGTCATAGACGTCGTTACCTCATCGAGCTTTATCCCATTAAAGAGGACCTCCATATCCGCAAGAGAAGAGACGGAAACCCCCTCTTTCCCTACTTCCCCTCTTGCCCTCGGATGGTCACAGTCATACCCCATAAGGGTTGGCATATCAAATGCGGTGCTAAGCCCCGTCTGCCCCTGCTCGAGAAGGAATTTGAATCTCTTATTCGTATCCTCTGGAGAACCGAATCCCGCAAACTGGCGCATTGTCCAGAGCCTTCCCCTATACATAGTGCTGTATATCCCGCGGGTAAAGGGATAGGAACCGGGAAACCCAAGGTCCCGCAGGTAATCGAATCCGTTGAGGTCAGAAGGGGCAGAAAGAGGTGGAACCTCCATGCCTGAGACCGTGGTGAAAACGGCTTCCCTCTTTGGTACCATTTTGTATTCCCTCTCCCAGGCTTCCTTTTCCTCTCTTATTCTGTCTAATTCCTTTTTATCAAACGACATCATCCCCTCCATCGGGTAATCAAGAAAACTCTTCCAAGACTCTGCTTGCTATTACGATTCTTTGAATCTCGGATGTCCCCTCGTATATCTCCGTAATCTTTGCATCCCTAAAGTGTCTTTCAACCGGATAGTCTATAGTATAGCCATATCCGCCATGAATTTGAATCGCCTTAGTCGTTACCCACATGGCGGTCTCGGATGAAAAGAGCTTTGCCATTGCGGCCTGCTTCGTAATCCTTGCCCCCCTATCCTTCATAAGCGCAGCCTGCCAGACAAGAAGCCTTGCCGCTTCGATCCGCGTTGCCATGTCAGCCAGCATAAACTGTATACCCTGGAACTCAGAAATCCGCCTACCAAAGGACTCCCTTTCCTTTGAATACCTCACGGCCTCTTCAAAGGCGGCCTGTGCGATTCCAACGGCCTGAGCACCTATCCCTATCCTTCCAGCGTCTAGTGTCTGCATGGCTATTTTAAAACCCTGCCCTTCATCACCTAAGCGGTTTTGGGCAGGAACATGACATTCCTCGAATATGAGTTGGGATGTACTCGATGCCTTTATTCCTAACTTCTGTTCCCTTCTTCCTACAATGACACCGGGGGTCTCTTTCTCTACGATGAAGGCCGTAATTCCCTTATGCCTTTTAGAAGGATCGGTTGAGGCAAAGAGGATTATTACGTCCGCCTCCGGACCGTTTGTCACCCAGTTCTTCGTGCCGTTTATGACATAGTGGTCTCCATCCCTTATGGCGGTCGCGGTGATGCTTCCGGCATCAGAGCCCGCGGCGGGTTCGCTAAGAGAAAAGCATCCGAGCTTTTCTCCCCTGGAAAGGGGAGGAAGGTATTTCTCTTTCTGTTCTTTGGTTCCAAACCTGAGTATCGGCTCGCACACAAGGGAGTTATTTACGGACATTATCACACCGGTGGATGCACAGGCCTTGCAGATCTCCTCCAAGGCAAGAACATAACTAAAGGTATCTAGACCGCTCCCCCCGTATTCTTCGGGGATAAAGATTCCCATAAACCCAAGCTCTCCAAGCCTCCTTACAAGCTCAGATGGGAATCTTCCCTCCCTGTCTAAATCCCCTGACACGGGTTTAATTTCGTTCTTAGCGAAATCCCTTGCGAGATCCCGGATCATATGCTGCTCATCTGTGAGTTCTATTATTCCCATGCCCAATCACCTATAGGTTCTCTTTGGTATCCTACTTGATTCCATTGTTTCTATAAGCTCCATCTTCTATCTCTTTTCCCATTATGATCGAGCGCTCGCTCGGTTACTATTTTATTGTAAAACACCCTTTCTATATATGTCAAGCCTTCTCGAAAGAAAGCAAAAAAACCTTTTATAGTGTAGATGGATCATCGGATCTTTTTATAAGTCCCTCATATCTGAAACGGTTCTGGAACCCTTGTGTTAGTCCTTAGATCCACTTTAGATTGAACGTTCGCTCACTTATGATGAAAAAGAGGTATCTCACTTTTAGGTAGTGATATAAAAATTTTTCTTATCCCTCAAGTTTTCAAGCTAGACAAATGGGCAAGGAACCTTCTTTTTTGTAGAAAGGACAATCGAAATAGAATTTTGCTTGACATTAGGCTCCCCTTTATGAGAGAATAGAAAAGTAAAAAGCCCGTGCACAGAATTAGGGAGAGTCACACTGAATTTTTTGCAGGCCAATTATTAGGCGATGTAGCAGTAGCAATGCCACCTTTTCTGTGACCTCAGAAAGGAGGAAATTAGAATGCCCGCGAGAACCGTAACGATCGATATCCAGAATGCTACCGATATCGTGCTCACCAAGAGTGCTGAGCACCATTGCTGGGGAGAGTGGACACCGGCCCTGAACCCCCATGACCAGATACTTCCCGGTGAGGTGCATCGTTTCAAGAGCGAATCCGGTGGTCCTATTACGGGCACCGAAGGCTATGTAAAATACCAGTTGCAGTACGAGAGCTTCGCAGCTGACGGCAATCCCGTTTCTCACAATGATACGCTTTACATCTATTGGAACAATCCAATTATGGGCGTAACCGAGGTGAAGGCGTTCATAAGCGATGGCACGGACGTTCGACCCGATTGTGACGCTGATGACGATATTGGCAGTACCTTCGGCATCCTTTCAGAGTTCACGGTAGATAAGGGCCCGATGACGCAAGCTCCGTCGGGTGCGAGTGCAGTGGATGTGCTTGCTGGTGTAATATTCGGTCCGGTATCTCTCTTTGGGATGGCGGGTATCTCCGAGGATGCTTACGTGCCCCTACGAGTACGTCGAGCAGCTTCAAAGGACACGACACCTACTGGGACGACTGGCGAATTCGACACTGATGTGGCTGAGGTAACCCTCAACCCGGTATCTGGAGCTCCCATAACAGACTGGCGAGGGCGATGGTTTTTTGGCGTCGAATGGCAGGAGACCATCAGAGTGGAAATAGAAACGGAACCAAGTGGGATGTCATGCCAGGTCAACATCCTCGAGCGGTTTACGTCTCCCCATTTCACGCTTCAGTCGACCGGAGTGATTCCCGTGACGGGATCGAGTTTTCCATTCAGCAAGGAGATCCGTCATCTGTTCCCCTGGGAGAGGGGTCTTCGAAACATCGGGTTCTCGGCAGTCACCAGACTCCCGCATCACATGCAGATAGCGGGCCCTACCTCTGTCGGGAACGTAGAAGGTCCGGCCTTCGTTGGCAATCTCGGCCAAGCTGAAAAGCTCGGTGACGCGGTCGCACCTGCCGACAGTCCGGTCGCAAGGGGACTCGGAGGCGCGCTGAGCCAGATGGTACCTGTCGATCAGATGAAGCTTCCAAATGGGGTCACGCTTGAACTCTATGGTGAGTTCGTCAACAACACCAACCTCACGCGGCATCGGCTGCGTTTTATTCGCCGAGCACCCGACGGTTCGACCTTGGTGGATACGATGCTGGCCAAAGCGGTTGTCATCAAGTAAGAGTATCTCTGCTCCACCTTCCACTGTTGGCGCATCACCACTTCTGTAGACTCGGACACTGCTGCAGGAGACAGCAGGAAAATAGAGGACGATCACGGTTTTCTGTGCAGGGATGAACCTACGTAGAAGAAAAATCAGAGACAGGTGTGGTGTGAGAATCCATAGTTTGTTATAGTAGAATATCTTTTCTATACGGAAGGCCTCTCCCCTGTGGTTATCCCTCTTAAGATGAGCTCTGTCTGTGCCTCTATATACCTATTAAGGGTGTAGTTCCTCCGAAGAACCCATCTTCTAAACGCCCACATATGCCCTAGTACCATTATGTTATGGGACACGAGGTTCACGTCCCTCTTATCTATAGAGAAGCTACCATCCTCAACCCCTCTCATCAGGATCTCCTCAAAAATCCCCGTCATCTCCTCCTCTGCTCTAAATATGTACTTTCTGGCCTCGGGGCTTAGGGACTTCGTCTCCTGATATAGAAAGAGAAGGTAGTCCTGCATCTCGTCGATTATGGTGATATACGAGTGGATGGCCCTCCTTAGCGTATCCACAGAATCGCCATCTACGGTCAAAGAGGGTTTCACCTTCTCCCTTACGTTTGAGTGTATATAGTCGCAGACGAGGTACAGTATGTCCTCCTTTGTCCTTATGTACTCGTATAGCGTTCCTATACTCATCCCGAATTTCCGTGCGATCTCGCGCACGGTTGTCTTGTGAAAACCCTTTCTTATGAAAAGATCAACCGCCGCATTTACGATCTCCCTTCTTCGGACCTCTACAAGTCTCTTGTCCTTTATCTGAGATTCGATCCTCTTCGTTTCAGCCATGCCGATTCTCAACTCCTCAAATATACAAGAACGCCTAGACGCATCCGATACGGGTAGAATAAAGAACAGGGCCCTCTACGTGCCGTAATTCTTAAGATTCACGACCATTAGTTTTAATTCCGTCATCTCCTCCATCGCATACCTGACCCCCTCTCTTCCCACACCCGAGTCCTTAACGCCGCCATAGGGCATATTCTCAACCCTGAAGCTCGGAACGTCGTTCACGATAACCCCGCCTACGTTAAGGACGCTATAGGCCTTAAACGCCTTCTTCATGTCTTTTGTAAACACCCCGGCTTGAAGTCCGAATCTGGAATCGTTTACCCAACCAAGGACCTCGTCAAAATCCCTGTACCTCTCTATCTGGACCACAGGCCCAAACACCTCGTCACAACTCACCTTGCAGGTTGAAGGAACGTTGGTTAAGATGGTGGGCTGGATCAAGCGGCCATCCCTCTGTCCTCCCGCAAGGAGTTTTGCCCCCATATTTATGGCCTCGTCAATCCAATTCATTATCCTATCTGCCGAATCGTTATCGATAACGGGCCCCACGTCCGTGTCCTCGAGCATCGGGTCTCCAACCTTAAGGGCCTTTGTCGCCGATATGAACCTATCTAAGAACTCATCGAATATCCTCTCATGGATGTACATCCTCTGAACCGATATACAACTCTGACCGGCCTGATAGAATGCCCCCCATGCGCTTCTTGTGGCTGCAAACTCCATATCCGGCGGATCTTCGTCTATAATGCATGCCGCATTGCCCCCAAGCTCAAGTGTGACCCTCTTCTTCGAGAACTTCCTCATGAGCTCCCATCCGATCTCGTCGCTTCCCGTGAATGAGACCTTTCTAATCCTCTCGTCCTCAATTACGGGTTCAATCTGTGAGCCGGGGAGGGGAAGGATATTGAGTCCACCGGGGAGCATCCCCGCCTCCATAACGACCTCTCCGAGCTTAAGTGCAGAGAGCGGGGTTTGAGATGCGGGTTTAAGGATCATCACGTTTCCAGATGCTATTGCGGGGGCAACCTTGTGAGCAACGAGGTTTAGAGGAAAATTAAAAGGAGAGATTCCCATTACGATTCCGAGTGGAAACCGCCTTACCATTCCAAACCTCTCCTCGTTTCCAGGAACGATATCAATCGGAATAATCTCCCCACCGGCAAATCTGTTTGCCTCCTCCGATGCAACCGTAAAGGTCATCATGGCACGGTTTACCTCGAGCCTTGCCGTTTTTAGTGGTTTTCCCCCTTCCTCCACAAGGGCCCTTGCAAACTCCTCTTTTCTCCTTTCGATGCCGTCCACGATCCTCCTTAGAATCTGGCTTCTCTCATAACTCGGGGCGTTCTTGAATCTCTCGAAGGCCTTCTCGGCACCGTCAATCGCCTCTCTAGCCTCTTTTGGGGAGGGGATGTTTATAACACCTACAACCTCATCGTTATAAGGGCTCTTTACCTCTCTTTTCCTCTCGCCTTTTAGCCACTTACCATTAACCAAGAACCCGTATTCCTTAGCCATGATTCCCTCCTTGATAGTCGTGGAGATAAGACACGCACCTTCCTATAACCCAACCCCTCTCCACGAACTACCCACCTAGATATTAAACAAAAAGTCGAGAGTTAAGTCAAGCTAGAGACAAAAAGCGCAGAGACCGAGCTCCGCGCTCTTTATCTTAGACCGGCGAATATATAGAAACGCTCAAGGTCAGGGAGTCGGGGTGGGCGCAGGGGTTGGTTCAGGAACAGACTGGGTAACTACGACGACTTCTTCTATAGTCCTGTCCGCCTCCGGGACATTCGGGCAGTTTGGATCAATATCAAAGGGGTTGGGAAGGACTACCCTTGCGGTTACAACCTGGGTTCCACCGGTATTGTTTACAGTTGTATACTGAGTAGCGGCTAAACCGCTCTCCTCAGATCCAACCACAGGGGTCGAGGTAGGGTTTAGGCTTCCAAGGTCAGGGCGGCTAACCGTGAAACTCACTGTCGTTCCCGGAGGAATGCCAACGGTTTGAAACTCCAGTGTGACGAATATGGATGTGGGACTATCGGCTGGGTTGGTTACAAGGTCCTCTATATCCTCAGGGGGTATCATGCCGACGCCGTTTAGAATTACGGTACCGAAATTGGAGTCCGAATCCCCTCCACCGGGTGGGGTCACGGAGGCCGCCACATTCACCCTAGCCGTAGGAGGCTCACTCGCCTGGAGTTCGGCCGACGATGCGATGAAGATCCCGCCAATATAATCGGCAAAGGCATGAGCACCCGAAATAACGGTATCCGCGTTTCGTAAACAACCCCTTAGATTGCTAGGCAGATCTGAGCCCGTGAGATTAAATACGATACCTGATCCATCTTGAACCGTGGCGGGATTCACGATAACCTCGATCTCACTCTCATGAGACCCATTCCCGAATAGAACATCCGGATTGGGATCAACGAGGATCTGCTTGTCACCAAAGGGGTCCTGGGAAGACTCGTTATCCAAATCGTTGACGCATGAAGCCCCTAAAAGCAATACGAATGCAAACAACACGGACAATGCGATTATCTGCTTTGATGGGTTTTTACCTGAGGTTTTTAATGTCCTTTTCAAAATTCGCCCCTCCCTTTAAAAAGAGATTTTTCCATCACGGAACATTGACGGTAAAGGTAACGCTATCGACATCCGTCTCTATCGAGGCCTCGAATGTTGCAGGGTCTATTATGAGGTTACCGTTTGGATTGCTTATGAGTATGACTATGTCTGCAATCCCGCGGTCGTCTGTGAGTTTTGTACATGGAGAATCGCAGAAGGCCCCCAAGTCAAACCACTCGGATATCGGAACAAGGAGGCAATTATCCGAAACGGGCTGACAAGCATCGGGATCGACCAGTTGAAGGGCACGGGCATCGGGTATTCCGTCCCCATTCGTGTCCACTACAAAATCGTTCGCTCCCGCAAAAGAAAGGATAAACGTGACCCTTACGTCGTTTAACGGGTTTCCATCCGGGTCAAGGACAAGTGCGTTAAAGGGACCCTGTGGTGAAATGGCGTTTGGGGGAATAGTAACATCCCCTGGTGGGTTTAGAATAGTCACAGTTGAGTTAAAGGGGGCAAAAGGTGGGTTCTCCCCCGTACAGCTTAGCCCTATTATTCCAACGATAAGCGTAAAGACGACAACGCTTGGAAACAACATGAAACCCAAAAGGGGTTTACTCATTCTTCCTATCCTCCTTTAATCCGATTATTCTTTCTATCTTATGATCCTTGGCGTTATAAATACCAAGAGTTCTCTTCTCTGATCGACGGTCTGGGTGTTTCTGAATAGGAATCCAAGAAGCGGGATTCTCGAAAACCAGGGGATCCCGTTTAGGTTCTCGGTCGAGGTCCTTGTGAAGATACCTCCAATCACGATCGTCTCACCATCGATTGAAAGAACCTGTGTCTCGGCCTCGTTTCTCCTTATAGCGGGCTGACCGTTAGCCCCAACAATCGAGGGATCAGGGGCGTTGTCCGTAACCTTTATGTTCATAAGGACCCTGCCGTCGTTTGTCACGTGAGGGGTGACCTCAAGCCTAAGTGTCGCATCCACAAACTGGGTCTGAGTTCCAGCCGCAGAGACGCTGAGAAACGGAATTGACACGCCCTGCTCGATCCTTGCAGGTATGTTATCGAGGGTTAAGACCTTGGGAGATGAGAGAACCCTCCCATCACCCCTGTTCTCAAGGGCAGAGAGCCTTATATCGAGATCGTAGGCCCCCGTGATGCTTCCTAGTACTATTCCCAATGCTCCGCCGGATCCCGTGCCGACGGCGGCGGGAAGGTCTACAATGAAGTTCTCTCCAATGGATCCAAAGGGACCAGGATTACCTGGGGTAACACCACCCACCCCGATGCTCGAAGGGAAGATCGCCCCGGTTGGATTCCCCGTAGCGGCAGAGGCCCTGTAATTAAACCCCCACTGCACGCCGAGTTCACGCGTGAAGTCGAGGGTTGCCTGAACGATACGGGACTCTATCAAGACCTGAGGGGTTCTCGTATCGAGGCTTCTAACGAGTTCTTCAATCTGAGTAACCCTGGCGCCTGTATCGGTTATGAGAAGGCTATTGGTACGGGTATCCACCTTTATTTCACCTCTTTCACTTAGAAGCGGTTCTGCAAGTGGTACCAACTCCTCAGCGGAGGCGTAGTTCACAAAAACCTGCTTTGTGGTAAGGGGTTCAAGCTGTTCCTTCGACTTGGCGGCAGCCTGCATTGCGGATTGCCTCTGCTGAAGCGCCTTAAGGGGAGCTACCTTAATCACGTTCCCTTCAACAAACGCACCAAGCCCAGCATCCTCAAGAACGACATCGAGGGCCTGATCCCATGGAACATTTGAAAGCTTTAACGTAACGGTACCCTTTACTTCACTCGAAACTATGATATTAAAACCGCTTATGTCGGCAAGGATTCTAAGCACATCCCTTATGTCAGCATCCTTAAAATCAAAGGAGACGAGCTGTCCGCGATATGCCTTCTTTGCCCCCGGTGTGGTCGCCGTACGAAAATCAAAGGCCCAGGTAGGCTTCTCTTCCTCTACAACCTGAACCTCCTCCTTCTCAGCCATCTTCCGTTCTTCCCTTGTCATACCGATTCTAATGGTGATTACATTTCCCTTTTGCTCAAGCTGAGAAGGCACGTCTTCCTTTAATTCCAAAGAGAGTATCACGTCGCTTTCCCTAGCCGGATCCCTAAAAGAGGATACAAAATTTACGGGGCTATCAAAGTCCTTTACGTCTCTTGAAACCTGAAGCTCATCCGACAGGTATACACCTTCAAGCCTTACACCGAATCTCCCCTTTTCCTTTGGAAGCTCCTCGTATTTTACAGGAGCGGTTGTCCTAATAGTGACAAGCCCCGCCCCGTCTAGGGACTCAAAATCTATGCTCTCAACCCTATTTAGGCCAACCGGATTGGGCTGTGTAGAGGAAGGGGTAAGGGGGGGCTGCTTTGGCTGGGCCGCCTGCGGGATGGAGGGTGGCTCTTCAATCGCACTAGAGGCACCATCTTTGATAATGGCCGGAGACTCGCTCTTTTCTGTCGTCTGGGAATTAGAGATCAAAGGGAATCCGATTAAACAAACACCGATGAAGATCGCCCTAAGCAGGAATTTCATTCCACCGTCCTCCTCCTTTAAGAATCTTTGCTTCTTACTATCTCTCCATATCGCTATTCTCTAAACGCCAGGATGGACTTCTTAATCTCGATCCTTTTCTGACCGAATATGTCTTCAAACTGCTTTTTCTCTTCTACGAGAATACCGTTATCCCTAATCTCCACTATCTTCCCTTGGCTGTTTCCTATCTCGTCTCCGATTCCGAGGACGTAGGTGTTTTTCTCGGGATCAACGATCATGGCCTTTGGTTGCTGTCCCGTCCATAGGATGCCAACTAGCCTAAATTCCTCGAGAGGATACCTCTTTATCGGCGGAACCAACTGGCTTATCTGGGGCTTTACTTCCTTCTGTTCGACTATCCTTATAAACGGCCTGAAAGGATCGCGTTTACCGGCAGGATTATAGAGCGGCCTTTCGGATGGAGGCGAAGCAACTGTGCTTGCCTCTCCAGTTTCCTCCGCCTTTACGCATAAAACAGATAAAGCGAATACTAGAAAAAAAAGGGCTCCAAGCGCTCTTATAATCTCATCCTCCTTCTTCTTGTCCGGGTTTTGTTATCGCCTTTTTCCCCCTTTTCCCCTTCGTCTTCGTCTCTGCTTTGGTAGAACCAGGCGGAAGCAATCTGAAGGTGACCGTGGTAAAGTCGGCACTTAGAACCGTGGTGTCACCTCCGCTTCTCTTCTCCTCCCGGATTAGGTTAAGGTCCCTCACATTCACTATCCTTGGAAGCCTTGAGACCCTGTCAAAGAAGCTCGCCAGGCTAAAATAAGAGCCATAAACCTTCATCTCTATAGGGATCTCGGCGTATATATCCTTCTTCACCTCTCCCTTAGGGGCAAATGTATTGGATTCCAGACCGGAACCGGCTACGGCGGCATATATACTGTCAATCAGGCTTGGAATCTCCTTCTCTTCGGGTAGCTTGCGGGCGGATTCCCGAAATTCCCTGTTCAGTCTCTCAAACTCCTTTTCGAATCTGGGGAGTTCTCTGGCTACCTGCTCATATTCGTTTAACCTCTTCTCTTCCCTCTGGAGGTCGGCCCTGGCCCTTTTTAATTCCTCGGATTTCGGGGACCAGAAAAAATACCAGAATAGGGCAAGGAGAACGAATACTATTCCGATTAAAATACCCAATCTAACACGGGGCGGTTTTTGGTTTAAGAACTCGACTATGTTTTCGATTCTACCCATTATCACCCTCAGCCTTACGCTGATTTTGGTTTAATTTTTGCTGTCTTGTATCCGCTCCTTTCCGGTCCTCTTCCGTTTTAACCTTTCCCGAATAGTTAAGCTTGGACTCGATAGCAAAATTCTTTAAGGGGAGGTTCTGTATTTCCTTCGTCTTTATGACCTTGAGTTCCACGTTCTGAAAATAAGGGGAGGATTGCAATCTCTTCATAAAATCCGCAACCGTACGCTCATCCCAGGCTATGCCCTCTATTTGTGCAACGCTCGACTTCTCGGTGAATTTATCGATCCAGGCCCTGTCAGGGACAGCCGATGAGAGGGAATCCATAACGAAAAGCGGGCCGGTACGGTTTTCTTCGAGTATGGCTATCGCTTTTATTCTATCCTCGAGCTCCTTATTCTTGGCCTTGAATTCCTCAACCCTCTTCTTAACGTCTTCGAGCTTCGCGATTCGCCTCTTTACGTCTTCGATCCTTTTATTGGTATTGGCTATCCTCTTATTCTGGACTATATTCGTAGCTACGAGTACTACGAGCACGGCAATTATGACAAAAACGTATACTATAAACTCGCCGAGTCCCTTTACCTCCCTTTTTTCTTCTACAGGAAGAAGGTTTATCCTTATCATTGCCTATCTCCCACCCTTCTCAGGGCAAGCCCTATAGTAACGCCCATTTTAGGGGCTATATCTTGAATGTATTCGGGATCGAAATCGGAGGGGTTATAGGAGATATTTCTAAAAGGATTGATGATCTCAACCGAAGCGTTAGTTACATCCTCCAGCACGTCTTTTATGCGTGGCACCTTGGAAGTGCCTCCTCCAACCATGATCTTATCCACCTTCTCTCTCCACAGTGTAGTAGAAAAAAAGTCTAAGGTCCTTTTTATCTCCCCGGATATTAAGTCCGTAAAGTCCTGTGATATCCTGTCAAGCTCCGGCTGAGAATCACCACGACTGAGGGAGTTTTTCATCCTCTCGGCTTCGTCATAATCCACGTCAAACTCCTTTTGTATGAGTTCCGTAAACTGGTTTCCGCCTATCGTTATGTCCCTTGTAAAAACCGATATTCCGTTCCTCAGGATATTTATATTCGTTACAGAAGCGCCGATATTGATTAGAGCCACAATCCCCGGGGACTGTGGGTAGTTTACCTCGTACATATTCTCAAGGGCAAAGACATCGACATCCAATACCACAGGGGTTAGACCCGCATCGTTTACAACCGCTATGTAGTCGTTTACTATATCCTTCTTGGCCGCTACGATTAACACATCCATGTTCCCTTCCGGGGTTTGTCCAGGGAGTATCTGAAAATCGTAATTCACATCCTCAACACTCTGCGGAATATACTGCTCGAGTTCCCAGGGAATCGCCTCCCGAAGCTCCTTTTCCGTCATCCTAGGAAGGCTCACCTTCTTTATAATCACGGAGTGTCCCGAGATCGAGATTACAACGTTCTTGGTCTTTATCCCTAGATCTTCGATCAGTGTGTATAACGTTTCCGATACGGCTTCACGATTGGTTATGACCTTGTTGACTATGGCTTCAGGAGGAAGGAGGGTTTCCCCTATGTTCTTTAGCTGGTATCCCTTTTTCGTCTCTTTCAGCTCGGCAAGCTTTATCGCACTCGAGCCAATGTCCAATCCGATAGAGTCCTTTCTTCCAAAAATCAAGCCATCCTCCTTGGTTACGATCCTAATTTAACCACTTTTTCTAATTTTTTGCAATACATTATTTAAAAAACTGGGGAAAATACGACCGATCACGGTCGATCACCCTTAATACACCCGTTTAAGTCTATTATAGAAACCAGCGAAAAAGGACCCGTATCTCTCGATGATAACTCATAGAAAACGGAGAAGAGAAAGGAGACCCTTGAGGTTCTTTTTTCGCAAGACGGTATACGGTCGGATGGTGGTGTTTTCATACCTAACTTCGGTAACCCCGCTATCTTAAAGTTCTTAAGAACTCACAGATCGTAGGCTTTGCGACTGCCTATTTGTGCAGTTTGCCTTTATCGGTTAGATATACGTTTTTACTCAAAAATACTACTTAAATACCCCGTTGTCAAGTGCCGGGCAACTCGATAAAAGGGTTAGATTGTTGACAACGGCTTTCACAATAAATATGCTTTTAGGCAATACCAAAGGCACTATGGAGCAAGATATGGGAAGACTCGAAAGGATCTTGAATAAAGCCGACAACTTCAAAGAAGCCGGAAGGTTTGAAGAGGCACTAAAAGAACTCGCCAAGGCTTTAAAGATCGCTCCACACGACCCGGAGGTCTATTTGTCATTTGCGCTTACTTACGATGCGATGGAAGAATTCGGAACGTCCATAATGTACTTTGGAAAGGCGATTGAACTAGGCCCCGAAGACCCTTATATCTGGACACAGCTTGGGATCACACTCGCAAGAATGGGTCGTTATAAGGACGCACTAAACTCGTTTCAAAAAGCCCTTTCAATCGAGCCAAACCACATAATGGCAAAATGGAACCTGGCCTTAACCTACAGGGCTATTGGATGCTACGAGGATGCGATATCAGAATTTACAGAGTGCCTGCGGTTGGATTCGGACTCGGATTACATAAAGGATGAAATCCACTATCAACTAGGGTTATGCTACTTCGATATGGGATGGACAAAAGAAGCGCTTCAGGAATTAAAAAAGCACGTTGATCTTTTTCCAAGCGACGTGTGGGCTCAACTGTCAATCGGGAATTGCTATCTGGACTTCGGATGGATAGACGAATCCATGCGTAAGTACAGAGAAATCATAAATGCCTATCCCGATTTTGTCCCTGCGTATAACTCCCTTGCGTTCTCCATGGCTGAAAAGGGATGGTATGACGAAGCGTTGGATGTTCTAAAAAGCGCTTTAAAAATCGCTCCCGACGATGAATCCATAAAGGAGAATATCGAGTACATCCAGTCTCTAAAAGACGACGAAGACGGGTTTAAGGGTGTGCTTCTATCTACTCTTATACTACTCACATTAAAGAGAAAGCAGGCTCTAAAAAAACCCCTTTAATCTCTCGTGTCGTGAGTCCGAATGTGGATTAACCCTGCTTCTGCTCTCTGTATTCTACCTTGTAGATCTCCACAAAGCTGATAAAGACAACGAGAAGCACCGGACCGATAATAATCCCAGAGAAACCAAAGGCCTTTACACTTCCCAGTATACTCAAGAAAAGAAAAAGCGTTGGCAGTTTTACCTTACCGCCGATAATCCAGGGTTTTAAGAGATTATCAATTGAGCTTACAACCAACCCCCCAAGGATAAGAAGAGTGACCCCTTTGAATACCTCTCCAGCAATAAGAAGATAGACCCCAACCGGAAGCCAAACAAATACAGAACCCCCTATGGGAAGAAAACAAAATATAAAGGTTAGGACACCAGCGAGTACGGCAAAAGAGATCCCGAGTACCCAGAAAATAACCCCCGTTATAATCCCCTGAACAGCCGCCGTGGCAAGAACGCCGATAATCACAGCGTTAAGGATGCCATAGAAACGGTTGAATATCCTGTCTTTTTGCTCATCGGTCATGGGGATCAAATACCTTATCTCTTCATATAAAACCCTCCCGTCGCGGAAGAAGAAAAAAAGAGCAAAGATCATTATCGCAAAACCGATAACCAATGTGGTAAGGTTTTTCGCCCCCTGCTGAACCTGATCGAAAACATACTTGCTTAGTGTCCCTATACCGTTTAACACCACTTGTTCGAAACGCAGATCGCCTAAGTCAAACCTCTTCTCCACCTCTTCAACGAGGCCTACAGGGATATGCCGTTTCAATCGTTCCGCCATAGTACCTAGATTCGCAAGCTCGACCCTGTCTCTCAATCCCTGAAAGATATCGAACATCTCAACCGCTAAGGTAGCAACAACCACAACCAGTGGAAGAACGATAACCAAGGTGGCGCCTATCGTCATTATAACGGATGAAACCCCCGCTCTATTCCTAAGAAACCTGGTAAGGCGTTCGTGGAGGGGATAAAGCGTAAGAGTCAGGATCCCAGCCCAGAAAAGAGAAAAGGCAAACGGCCTTAGAACCTGATAGAGAAGGTAAATCAAGAGAAGAAAGATCCCAAAAAAAAACCAGGAAAAGATCTGCTGTCTAATCATCTGTTGAGCTCCTCTGACAAATATAAATTAAATTATCCGGGTTTCAAAAAAGTATGACTTCCATGTCCATACCTATTTCCGTTTAAGATCCCTATAACTAAAGTTATAAGATCCCAGAGAACACTCCGCTTTTTTTCACAAAAATAATACCAAAGTCCGATTCGCGTCCGGTTAAATCGGCATATAACTAGATCGGAAAAGCGAAAACCAAAGGGTGGTGAGATACATAATGGCAAATCGTAGGCTTTCAAGAAGAATCCCATTCAGAAAGAGGGTCAGATACGGCTTACACGGTGTTAACTCCTCGGGCTACACCGTAAATATCTCAAGAAACGGCGTCGGAATCGAATCCCACAGGGTCTTCCCTCCTAGGTCTATAATAGAGGTCCATATCTATATGGATGGGAAGAGCATAGAAGACGGCAGAATGGATGAGATTATTGTAGCCAAGGGTGTCGTCGCATGGGTATCCCCTACCCTGCCCGGAATACATCCCAAGATGGGAATAGCGTTCACGACCGAGGTCAATGGGATAGACCGTATTCTACAAAACCGATACTAGAAGCTTCCACCTACTCTTACATTCCAAACCGGATTATTTAAGGATCCATAGAACGGGGTTTATCAACTCCCCGATAGAACGGATATATTTAAAATGTGTAGAAACGATATCTCAATAGAACGAGGAGACGATGGTCAAATTCATAGACGAGGCAAAGATATACGTGAAATCTGGGCGCGGGGGGAAAGGGTGCGTGAGCTTTAGGCGGGAGAAATTCGTCCCGCGTGGCGGCCCCGATGGTGGAGACGGCGGCGATGGTGGAGACGTCATTCTGATAGCGAAAGAAAACATGACCTCACTTCTCGACCACCACTACAAACAACACTACAGGGCACAAAACGGGGAGCACGGAAGGGGAAAAAACCAACACGGAAAAAACGCGCCGCCCCTTTTTATCCCTGTCCCCGTTGGAACAGTCGTAAGAGACCTCACAACCGGAGAGATCCTAGGAGACCTTACGGAGGACGGTCAAACCCTCCTTGTCGCAAGAGGGGGAAGAGGAGGAAGAGGAAACGCCCGATTCGCAACACCAACAAACCAGGCTCCAAGATACGCAGAGCCGGGCGAGGAGGGAGAAGAAAGAACCCTCATTCTCGAACTCAAGCTCCTTGCAGATGTCGGGATTATCGGCTTTCCAAATGCCGGGAAGTCGACACTCATCTCAAGGATCTCGGCGGCGCGTCCCAAGATCGCCGATTACCCCTTTACCACCCTCGTACCCAACCTGGGTGTTGTGAGTTACAACGAGGGGAAAACATTCGTAGTCGCCGATATTCCAGGACTCATAAAGGGGGCACATGAGGGGGCGGGAGTAGGTATAAGGTTCCTAAAGCACATAGAGCGGACAAGACTCCTTATCCATCTTCTTGACCTCTCACCCTTAACAGGTAGAGACCCGATAGAGGACTATAAGGTCACGAATGAAGAACTAGCGGCCTATAGCCCGGAACTTAGGAGGAAGCCCCAGATTATAGCACCAAACAAGATCGACATAACAGAGGCTAGAGAAAGGCTTAAAGAGGTAAAGGGTTACTTCAATAAAATGGGAATAGAGGTATTCCCCATCTCCTCGGTAACTGGAGAGGGGATAAAGGAGCTTGTAAAGGAGGTGGGGAGGAGGTTGGAAGGGCTTTCAAAATAAACGTATAACCCTCTCTCTGTTGTAGTCGGTTTTTCTACCACGCTCTATGTCACTTTCCCCCTATTTATCATTTCTGCCGTTTTTTTGGCATCTATTATGGAGAAGAGCCATAATACCATTCCTGCTATCGTATATCCAGACACAACGACGAGCGTAGGCCTATCCGGCATACCGCCCTTGGCTTCAAAAACCCTCTGAAGCGGCTCATACAGAAGAAAATTGATAATCGTATTAAGAACCAGAAAGATAACCCCCTTAGGCACCTGATTATTATAAATCTGTCCAAGCCCCGGAAATACAGCCGAAAGTATAAGGGCAAGTGTGGGGTTTTTCCTTCGTTTTTTCTCTTCTTCCATCTTTACTCTTTCTCCCTGTTATCCTTTAACCATCGAGATTGAACATAGTCTAACACAAAGAGAGGATAGTCAAGGAAGGGAGGTCTAGATGAAGAGATCGATCACACTGACAGTAGACGCAATCATAATTACGGATGACGGGAGGATAGTCCTAGTAAAAAGGGTTTTCGATCCCTATAAGGATCACTGGGCACTTCCAGGAGGTGTTGTCGAGTATGGAGAAAGGGTTGAGGATGCTGTGATAAGGGAAGCAAAGGAAGAAACCGGACTCGATATTAGAATAGAGAGGCTTATAGGCGTTTACTCCGATCCAGGAAGGGACCCAAGAGGGCACTTCGTTTCGATCTCCTTTCTATGCAGGCCCACCGGAGGGAGCCTAAGAACAAGCAAAGAGACTAAAGAGGTAAAGGCGTTCTTAAAGGAGGAATTAAGATCCATAAAACTCGCCTTTGATCATGAAAAGATGCTTAGGGATGCGGGACTCATCGAATAGGCAGTGATTGAGGATTCCTATTATACCCTAGCCGCACTGGGAGAGTAACCTAGCGAGTTCGGCACCCGGGGATTTTGCCCTCATAAACGCTTCCCCTATGAGAAACACATGGATCCCCTCTCCTATTAGCCTCCTTATATCCTCGATTGAACCAATCCCGCTCTCGGCGATCACTACCCTTCCCTTCGGGATTAACCTTGAGAGCCTTATTGACACATCAAGGTTGACGTCAAAGGTCTTGAGATCCCTGTTGTTTATCCCTATTACACCGCTTCCGGCATATAGGGCCTTTTCAAGATCCTCCTCGTCGTGCACCTCCACAACGGCCTCCATGCCCAGGGAATGAACGAGTCTTAGAAGCTCACAGAGGGCCTTTCCCTCAAGTACCGAGGCGATTAGAAGAACCGCATCCGCACCGTAGAGCCTCGACTCATAAACCTGATAGGGATCTACGATAAAATCCTTTCTTAGGAGCGGCGTTTCGACCGCATCTCTAACCTCACGTAGGTGAGAGAGATCCCCATTAAAGAACTCCCTATCCGTAAGAACGGAGATCGCTGAAGCTCCCCCCTCGCTATAGCCCCTTGCGATCTCGACAGGATTAAAATCCTCTCTAAGAACCCCCTTTGAAGGAGAGGCGCATTTAATCTCCGCTATGATTTTCACCCTCCCATCTGGCTCTATCGCCCTAAAGAAACCCTTTGGGGCTTGGGTTCCTTCAATTTGAGAGGAGATCGACTCCAATGGACTCGACTTTTTTGCCCTTTCAACCTCGACTTTCTTATTTTGAATGATTCTCTCAAGGATCATATTAAGGGGAGACGTGCGTATTTTTAGGACTCCGTCCAGTTTCTCGTAAACCTAATCAGGTCGTTAAGCTTATTTAAAGCCTTTCTCGTATCTATTGACTCCTCAGCCTTCCCAATCGCCTCTTTCATGTCCGAGGCCGCACCTGCAACCAAGATAGCTGCAGCAGCGTTTAACACGGAGACCTCTCTTTTTGCTTCCCTCTCTTCTCCTCTTAGTATCGAAAGGAGAATCTGAGCGTTCTCTTTAGCACTACCGCCCTTTAGCTCCTCAAGCCTTCTTCTTTTAAACCCCAGATCCGCCGGATCAAACTGGTAGGTTTTCACCATCCCGTCTCTGAGCTCCGCTATCTGGGTTTTCCCCGTCACCGTTATCTCATCGAGGGAATCGGAACCGTGAACGACCATCGCCCTCACGTATCCCAGGTTCCTTAGCACCTTCGCTATCGGAGAGACCAACACCTCTGAATAGACCCCCATAACCTTGTGCTTGACCCCAGCAGGATTTGTGATAGGCCCCAGAATATTAAATATCGTTCTTATCCCTATATCCTTTCTTGGCTGAGAGACCCCCTTCATGGCGGGATGGTAAAGGGGGGCAAAGAGAAAGGCGATTCCAACCTCATTTAAGCACCGCTCCGCTCCTCTTGGAGACAGGTTGATATTGACCCCCAGTTCTTCGAGGACATCCGCACTCCCCACCTGACTCGATACAGACCGGTTCCCGTGTTTGGCAACGG
>CAZWVA010000004.1:38202-82322 GCA_964636885.1 uncultured Spirochaetia bacterium | reverse complement strand
GCGCGCCGGCGGCATCTCTTCGGCATCGAAAGCGATGTCGCCGTCGGGCTCCGGCTCGTTATCAATAGGGCAAGTGTCAAAATGTTAGATAGATTGTGATAAAATAATCCGCTTGAAACCTAGGCCTATGCTATCCCATCTAGTCCATCTTTCGAGTTAAGAAAACCGCATGATAGATAAGACACTATACGCCGCCATCATATTCATCCTGACCTATATCCTAATAGCCGTTCAGAAGATTCCGGGTATAAAACTCGACCGTCCTGCAGGGGTTTCAATCGGAGCGATTCTTATGATTCTAACCAAGGTCATCACACTCGAAGAGGCTTACGGGTTCATCGATCTAAACACGATCTCGTTTCTTCTCGGAATGATGGTTCTAATTGCCTATTTAGAGGTATCCGGCTTTTTTGGGCTTGCGGCTTTCTGGATCGTGAGGGTTTCGGGTAATACGTCGAGGATGCTTTTCCTGGTGATTCTTTCAAGTGGGGTCTTGTCCGCTCTTTTTGTCAATGATACGGTATGCCTCCTCTTTACGCCTATCATCCTATCGGCAACGAGATCGATTGGGATAGAGCCCATTCCCTTCCTCATAGCCGTTGCAACGGCATCAAATATAGGGAGTGCGGCCACCGTAACCGGAAACCCCCAGAACATGTTTATAGGGGTTCGCTCCGGTATCCCTTTCCTCACGTTTCTAGTGAAGATGGTTCCAATAAGCCTCATAGGGCTCTTCCTCAACTACGTCCTTATATGGCTACTCTATAGAAGGGAGATTAACCGAAAATCCATATTCTCTTCCCTCCTTGACGAGCCCAGAGTAGATAAATCACTTCTTACAAAATCCCTCTCCGTGCTTCTAGCGGTGTTTGGGCTCTTTATATACGGGGTCTCCTATCCATTTGCGGCGCTTCTGGGTGGGGCCTTCATTCTACTAATCGGTAGGATTGAACCGAGAATCGTATTTAGACAGGTAAACTGGACTCTCTTACTCTTCTTTGCTGGGCTTTTTGTCGTCATGGGAGGAGTGGAGGAATCGGGTTTAAGCGGCATCCTATTTGAGAGGCTGGCTTCTCTCTTCGGGCTTTCTTCATGGAAGGGGACGCTGGGTGTAAGTGTAGCGGTTTTATTCCTCTCGAATCTGATAAGTAACGTTCCTGCTGTTATGCTTTTTGCTCCACACGTGGGTTCCTTTCCCAACCCCGAAAACACATGGCTCGTTCTTGCCATGGCAAGCACGCTTGCTGGGAATTTTACCCTTGTTGGATCCATTGCGAACCTGATCGTTGCCGAGATCTCTGGGGAGGTCGGAGTAATGTTGGGTTTCTGGGAATACCTCAGGGTTGGAGCACCTCTTACGGTTGTGACTATAGCAATAGGTGCCTTCTGGTTTCTCTATGTATGAATTACACAGACATAGGAGTATATTTTGCATATTGGGTCACTGGGGATTATGCCTACCTTGGTCGTAGGGTTGATTCGATGCCGTCGCTCTGTTAAAGTGATTTTTTAAAACACGGGGTCTTAAAGGTAAAAGATATGGGTAATATTGAATTCGGTGTGGTACTTCGTCAGGAAAAGATAGATTTTAAGTCTATAAGGGAGACGGCGGAGCTCTGTGACGGTCTTGGATACCACTCCGTATGGTTCTACGACCACATCTTGGGGATGGGCTCTATGGATTCGGATATCCTTGAGTCGTGGACGCTCATGTCGGCTCTTTCAACAATCACCTCGAGGGTGAGAATAGGAACACTCGTTCTCTGTAACTCCTTTAGACATCCATCCCTTCTAGCAAAGATGGCCTCGACCCTTGATAACATAAGCGATGGGAGGCTCGAATTCGCAATAGGAGCGGGATGGTTTGAGCCCGAATACAGGGCCTACGGCTATCCCTTTCCCGATACGGTTACTAGGATAGAGCAACTGAGGGAAGCCGTAAATGTGATTAAATCCATGTGGACTGAAGAGAGGGCTACATTTAATGGGAAATACTATCGGATTGAGGATGCGTACTGTAATCCAAAGCCCGTTCAAAAACCGCATCCTCCAATCACAATAGGGGGGTCTGGAGAAAAGTACCTCCTCCGGGTTGTAGCGGAGCTTGCCGATGAGTGGAACTGTCCTGCTACGAGTGCTTGGGAATTCGACAGGAAGCTAAGGGTTCTTAAGGACCATTGTAGGGCCATTGGTAGAGATATAGGTGATATAGCGATATCAGAGCAAACCGTGTGCGTTATAGCAGAGACCAAGACCGAGCTAGAGGAAAAGCTTCCAAAGGCCAAGAAGAGATACGGCTTTTTTGGGGATATTGAAAAGACGGGGATCGTGGGTACTCCCGATGAGTGTATAGAGAGGATTAGAAAGAAGGTGGAAAAGGGAGTCGGTAAGTTCATCGTATTCTTCTACGATATTATGAAACCCGATATACTGCGCTTCTTCGCGAAGGAGGTTATGCCGGCTTTTTGAGGTTTATTTTACTGTGGATTCGTTGCTACACACTCATTAACTCAATCTTAGCATGAGGATAGAAATCGAGGGTCTAGCATTTGGTGGGGCGGGGATCGGAAGGGTTAGAGGAAAGGTCGTTTTTGTGAGGGGCGGTCTTCCTGGGGACACTCTAAGGGTGAGAATCACGAGGGAAAAGGAGAGATACGCCGAGGCCGAGATCGAGGAGGTAATAAGCCCCTCTCCAGAAAGGACCGAGCCCCGGTGTCCCGTCTTCGGGATATGTGGCGGATGTCAGTGGCAACACCTGAATTACCACTCCCAGCTCAGGGCGAAGGAGAACGTACTAAGGGATACCCTTGAGAGGATCGGAGGTTTAAAGGGGATAAGGGTTGAGTCAATGGTTCCGTCCCCAAACGAGTATGGATACAGGAACAGGATTACCCTCTCTGTCTGGTTTCAAAAAGGGGGGTACCGTATCGGATACCATGAAGAGGGCAGTAGAAGACGGATTGCGATAGATGGCTGTCCCATTGCTTTAAAGCCTATAGATGAGGCGGTCTCTCTCTTATCCGGGTCCCTCTCCTCTATAGATACCCCTAAGTACCCTTTAAAAAAGATCTATATCGCCTCTGATGGAAGGGCCGCTTATATCACACTTGCCTGCCCCTGGGACGAAGACCCAAAGAGGCTTATCTCGATCAGAGATCATGTAAGGGGATCCCTGGGAACGGAGAACGTGGGTATCCTGGGATATGACGAAAGGGATTTTGAGTTCTCTATACTCGGGCTCAGATTCTATTCATTTCCCTCCATCTTTATTCAGTCGAATAGCGAGGTCAATAAACTACTTATCAAAACCATAATCGAATGGGCAGAGCTAAAAGGGGATGAGAAGGTCCTAGATCTCTACTCGGGTATCGGGAACTTCTCACTTCACCTGGCAAGGAGGGCAAGAGGGATCATGGGGGTGGATGTGAGTGCAAGGGCCGTCGAGCTTGCAAAGAGAAGCGGAGAGGCGAATTCGATAAGCAACGTGGTCTTTGATGCCTCTCCATCGGAGCTATTTGTCGAGGAATCCCTAAAAAGGGGCGATAGATTCGATCTCGCCATCCTCGACCCGCCGAGGGAGGGGGCAAAGGATATACTCGAAGGACTCTCAAAACTCTCTCCGGGGAAGATCATCTACGTTTCGTGCGATCCGCCAACCCTGGCAAGGGATTTAAAGACCCTGGGGGATCTGGGCTATAGGGTTTTAAAAGTCCGGCCGTTTGATATGTTCCCTCAAACGTATCACATTGAATCTCTTGCTTTGCTCTTAAAAATCTGATATACAGAATGAGAATCGGGGCTTTTTACCCCCGTGGAGGAATTAATGACCGCTTTGGTTACAGGGGCGACTGGGTTCATAGGGTCTCATATAGTGAGAAGGCTGGTGCAGAAAGGGGAAAGGGTGAGGGTCCTTCTTAGAAGGACGAGTAAGACCCTAAACATCGAGGACATTAACGTCGAAAGGGTCTACGGTGACATAATGGATGTTGAATCGGTAAAAAAGGCCCTTCAGGGCTGTGATACTGTGTATCACACGGCGGGCTTTGTGTCTTTTAGAAAATCCGATTACAAGAAGATGGAGGAGATAAACGTAAGGGGAACGGCCAACGTGCTTTCTGCAGCCCTCGAGGCAGGGGTAAAAAGGGCCGTCTATACGAGTAGTGTAGCCGCTATCGGGGTGGACCCGAAAGGGGGGATAGCCAATGAAGATACCCCCTTTACACTCGAAGGTGAGGGCATTCAGTATCTAAACACGAAGTACTATGCCGAGAGGGAGGCTATAAGGCTCTATGAAAAGGGATTGCCCGTTGTTATTGTGAATCCTTCGGTTGTAATAGGACCTGGGGACGTCTATCTATCGAGCGCGGGTTGTATTCTCTGGTACTGTAAGAGGAGGTTTCCGGGCTATATGGACGGCACGTTAAATCTGGTCGATGTCGAGGACGTTGCGGAGGGACACATCCTGGCGGCCGAGAGGGGAAGGATAGGGGAGCGGTACATATTGGCCAATAGAAATCTAACCATAAGGGAGTTTTTTGCCCTTATGGAGA
The DNA here is from genome assembly GCA_964636885.1 of uncultured Spirochaetia bacterium. Taxonomy (GTDB): domain Bacteria; phylum Desulfobacterota_D; class UBA1144; order Nemesobacterales; family CSP1-2; genus CAZWVA01. Next base: position 77,772 of record CAZWVA010000004.1, on the reverse strand, counting down.
GGGTTACGGGGATACCGAGCCCCAAGATAAAGATACCCTACTTCGTCGCTTACGCCTCGGCGTTTTTGGTCGAGCGTGTATTGGGGCTGTCCTTTCCAAACTATTCAACCATGGATGTGGATTCTGTCAAGCTCTCGAAATTCAACTGGTTTGTTGATAGCTCGAAGGCGGTAAGGGAGCTTGGCTTTCGTCAGACCCCTGTGGAGGAAACGATAGAAAAAACCGTAAGGTGGTTTAAGGATAACGGCTATCTGAATTAAAACCCATTGTATTTGCAACGCCTTTCCTATTAATATAGAATTTGTCTATGCCTGGAAACTCCTTTGGCAGGATCTTTAGGATAACGACCTGGGGTGAATCCCATGGCCCGGCTCTGGGAGTAGTTATAGACGGCTGTCCCGCTGGGCTTGAGATCTCGGAAGGGGATATTCAGTTCGAACTCGATCGTCGTCGTCCGGGTCAGAGCGCCATAACCACCCAGAGGAAGGAATCGGACAGGGTGGAGATCCTTTCCGGGGTCTTTCAGGGAAAAACTCTCGGCACACCCATATCCCTTATGGTTAGGAATGAAGATGTGATCTCAAAATCGTACGAGGAGATAAAGGACGTGTACCGACCTGGCCATGCGGATTACACATACGACGCCAAATATGGGATAAGAGACTACCGTGGTGGTGGGAGGTCATCTGCAAGGGAGACCGTAGGGCGCGTTGCCGCCGCTGCGATTGCCAAGAAGGTACTCGGCCTTCACGGTATAAGAACGATAGGCTACGTAAAACAGGTCGGTGATATAGTTGCCGAGAAGATAGACTTTGGTGAGATCGAGAATAACCCCGTAAGGTGCCCCGATCCGGAAAAGGCGGAGGAGATGATAAGGCTTATTGAAAGCGTAAGGCGAGAAGGGGACTCAATCGGCGGTGTAGTGGAGGTCGTTTCGATAGGTGTTCCTCCGGGGCTTGGAGAGCCGGTCTTTAATAAGATCGATGCAGACCTTGCCGCGGCCCTCATGAGCATAGGCGGCATAAGGGGGGTTGAGGTGGGGATGGGATTTGAGGTCGGTAGGCGTAGGGGCTCCGAGGTCAACGACGTTATGTATATGGATGAGTCCGGTAGGTTGAGGTTCAAGACGAATAACTCAGGGGGGATCCTTGGTGGAATCACAAACGGTGAAAACCTGGTTGTAAGGATCGCTATAAAGCCCACTTCCTCGATTCCAAAGGTTCAGCATACTGTCGATAGGTTCGGGGAGCCCAGAGAACTAGTCGTAAAGGGGAGGCACGACCCGTGTCTCTGCCCGAGGGCCGTTCCGATTGCCGAGGCCATGGTAAACCTCGTTCTGGTAGATCACCTGCTTATGGCGAGGGCGTCGAGGATTTAGGGCAACTATGGGTCACTATAGTATCAACATGACCGCATTGGAGTTTGGTTTATATCTCTTACCTCAGTGCCATTATGACTGGAAAGGAGGCGAAGATGGAATTAAGGGGTAGAAGGGCTGCCATATTGGCCGAGAACCTGTATGAGGAGCTAGAGCTCTGGTATCCATTCTACAGGTTGAAGGAAGAGGGAGCAGAGGTCTTGATTGTGGGAACGGGGAGTTCGGATAGCTATACAGGTAAACACGGTTATCCGGTAAGGGTGAATACGACCGCCGAAAGGGTCAATGCCGAGGATATTGATTGCGTGGTCGTTCCAGGAGGCTATGCCCCCGATTATATGCGCCGCTATCCGGCTCTTCTTAAGCTGGTAAGGGACGCTTTCGATCGGGGAAGGGTGGTTGCCGCTATTTGCCATGCAGGATGGGTACTCGCATCAGCCGGGATACTGAAGGGAAAGAGGGTAACATGCTATAGTGCGATTAAAGACGACATCATAAACGCGGGAGCCCAGTACATAGACGACGAGGTTGTAAGAGATGGAAATCTGATAACATCCCGTAAGCCGGATGATCTACCCGCGTTTATGAGTATGGTTATTAAGGCGCTAGGAGAAAGGTAGGGATGGGTATCCCGGTATTGATTCTAATTCTTACAGGCCTTTCCCTTCAGTGTCGTATTGGCCACACACTCGCTTGTGTATATATACGCATTTGCAGCCAGGGTCTGCGCCTCGAGAAGGGATCTCCACATCCCTGCGTATAGATCCATGATGTTCTCTGGAGGCTGTCCTGTACTCTTCCATAAACTGAGGGCCATTATACATTCGTTATAGGCCTTTCTGTATTCGTTTAGCTTTTCATTCGTAAGCCTCAGACGACTCATCCTTACGTGGTCGGTCGAGGGAGACTGAAGGACATAGGCCACTTGTGGAGCCAAATCGTTATACAGGTTATCGCTCACCCTCATACCCATTTCTAGGTTACTCACACCCCTTGCGCATGAAAGGGTAAGGGCGAGTATTATTGCAATTCCGAATGGAATGGATCTTCTCATTGGATTTCCCTCCTTGCTTCTTATTCTATTTGGAGCTTTGGTGACTTGCAAAATATATGCCACTGGTTACGGGCACAAAAAAACGTGTAACTTGCTGATATTTAACACTTTTTCTTTCATGTCAACTCCGGCTTCATAATAACCTAAGAGCACGAAATTACAAAAATTCTCATGTCTGACATTTTTTGGAAAACACCGTTGAAATCCAAAACGTTTCAGACTAAAATTGCCACTGATAGACACTGTCGAAAAGGTAAATTAATCTGAAAGGATGGGGCACAAACCTAACGACCTAAGGGCTATGCCATTGGCTGTGGTGGCAGAGCTACCAAACGGATATGTAGGGTTTATAATATTACGACGAATAGCGATTCCACAGGAATGGAGCTTAAGCGGTTTGGAGTATTACTAATGCAGAGGCACCGTCCTATATTGTATATGGGTTTCTAAAAGGGTTTTATAAAACCAATCTGAAAACCCTTTTTTACTTATTCGGGAGGAGCGTATGGAGGCCATTTTAAGAGAACGCGGAGAAAGGCGAAGACATGAAAGGATACGAATAAGCCTCGATGTCTTTTCAATAAGTACTGGAAGATCGATCGGGATGGCGGTAAACCTCTCTCCGCAAGGGGCGTTCATTCAAACTGAGAACCCTCTAAGACCAGGAACGAGGCTTTTCTTGGAGTTTGATCTACCCGATTTTTTACCTATAAAAGCGTACTGCAATGTAGTATGGATTAAGAAAGTCGAAGGCCCGGAATCAGGGCCATCGGGAATGGGAATCCAGTTCATAAATATCTATGAGTACCATAGAGCGAAATTAGAGGAATACATAAGGAAGAACTTTAGCAAAATAGATTCGGATGATTTCGACCTAGCTGATTTTATAGATATTTCGGATAGAGACATATTCAAAAAGACCGAGCCCTTTTGGGAGTTCATAGAGGATACGACAAAGAAGGGTTTTAACCAGTATAGATTACCCGTTCTGTCGGCTTGTAAAAATAGGGTAAGGGTCTCCGATAAGACGACCGGTAGGGAAAGAGAGATGATCATGATGGGTAGTTGCAACTACTTGGGGCTTTCTACCCATCCGAAAGTCCTAAAGGCTACCGAGGAGGCCATAAAAAAGTATGGCACGGGCTCAGAGGGAGCCGCTCTCCTTACTGGATCTTATGATATACATAGGGCTCTAGAGTTTAAATTGGCTAGAATGAAGGACTGTGAGGATGCGGTGGTTTTTCCAACCGGCTACGGAGCAAACTCAGGTTCTATATCGGCTTTGGTAAGAAAGGGTGATATTGCAGTAATCGATAGGCTAGCTCATGCGAGTATTATAGATGGTTGTATGCTAAGCGATGGTTCTTTTAGAACCTTCAAGCATTCTAACATCGAGAGTCTAAAGCGGGTATTGGAAAACGTTAAAGATGAGTATAATGGGAAACTCATAGTGATTGACGGCGTGTACAGTATGGATGGTGATATTGCGCCTCTTCCTCACATTATTGAAATCGCTAACCAATACGGTGCCAGGGTTATGGTGGATGAGGCACACGCAACTGGGGTTATCGGTGAGAGGGGAAGGGGTACACCCAGCCATTTTAAGGTAGAGGGAAAGGTGGATATAGTGATGGGTACGCTGAGTAAGGCCTTGGGATCTGTGGGTGGATTTGTCGCTTCTTCCAAGGAGGTCGTCAATTATTTGAGATACTATGCGAGATCTGGGTTCTTCTCTATAAACCTTCCCCCAGCGGTTGCGGCCGCGGCCCTAGCCGCTATAGAGGTTATGGAAAGCGAGCCGGAGCTACACAAGAATCTATGGAGAAACACAAAATACATGAAGGAGAACCTGAGGTTGCTGGGGTTTAACATCGGAAACACAGAATCTGCCATAATCCCTATTATCATCGGTGATAATCTGACCCTCAGAAAAATGACAAAGAGGATTTATGAAGAGGGGGTTTACTTGAATGCTATTCCTTATCCAGCCGTGCCAAAGGGACATGAGAGATTCAGGCTGAGTCTTATGGCAACTCATACTAAGGATGACCTGGATGAGACCTTAGAGATCATAGAAAAGGTGGGAAGGGAGTTTGGTATTATAAAGAAACCGATCTCTCTAGGTGCTCTAGGGTCAGGGAAATACTCGGTCAGAGAGGTTTCCTCTAAAAGGGAAATAGAAGAGTCTGTGAGGTTTTCATGGAAGGTTTACAGGGATTACCCCGCTTGGGTTCCTTACTTTATCGTTAAGGACCAGGTAAGACTCATCTCGGGTGATTACTTCTATTTCAGAAAGGTAAGTGGTAAGAGGTTCGTGGTGGAAGAAGGAGGAGAAATAGTCGGTACTGTAAGTGCGTTTGTGGATAGCTATTTTAATCGGTATCACAACAGGAATGTGGGTTTTCTCGGTTTCTTCGAGGCCCTTCCGAATAGGGCGAAGGCGGTTGAGCTTCTTCTGGGAAGTGCAATGGAGTTCCTTGAGCTTGAGGGTTCCAAAGAGATATGGGCTCCTGTGAATGGGATTTTTGGACTCTTTGGTGGAGGGCTTCTATCTAGCGGTTTCGAAAAGACGCCGTCCTTTCTCCAAGTCTATACGCCCCCTTATTATCATGACTATTTCACAAAATCGGGCTTTAGCCCTATAAAGCGACTTTTGCATTATACGATCGATCTAACCTCTCCTGAGAATGTTGAACGTATCCGTGCTTTTTCTAAGGAGGCGTGGGATGGGGGATTCCGAATAAGAAAAATAAACAAACACAGCTGGGATGAGGAAGCCCGTTATATACTCGGTATCTATAACGAGGCCTTTTCGCGTCTTTGGGGGAACGTTCCTTTTGACTACGATGAGTTTATGGAATTTGCCAACGAATTTAAAACCCTGATAACTCCGGATCTCTGGTTAATGGCGGAGGTAGACGGTAACCCGGTCGGCTTTATTGGAGGATTCCCACAGTACGCTCCTGTTTTTAGGGAGTTAAATGGAGAGATAAAACCACTAAAGATGGTGAAGCTTCCTATGAAATTACGTGGTATAAATGAGGGCGTGATCGTTCTTGCCGGTGTATCTGACAAATACAGGGGAAGGGGAATCGGCCGTGCTTTATTTGGCCGTTTGGCTGAGGCCATGATTGAAAGGGGTTATTTCAGGGCTGTGGCTTCTTGGGCATTAGAGGACAATCTGAATTCAAGGCGTGTTATTGAAGGATTAGGTGGAGAAGTGGATTTGTACTGGACGATATACGGAAGGAACCTCAACTCAGCAACCGGAGGGCCAAGTATAGTTTAGATAAAATGTCGGCGAATCAGTCTTTGAGTATCGGTGAAAGAGTAGAGAGATTTATGGCCATTACAGTGGTTTTATTATCTTTAGTAGTTTGTGTTATTAGTCTAGTCGGGGCATTGAGATGGATAAATAGGCCATTTCCAGGTTTTTTATTCTACAAGAATCTGGTAGTTACAGACATCCCTTATCACACAAGCGAAAAGACGAGTCTAAAGAGGATAGTTGACAGGATAGTCGAGATCAATGGGAAGAGAGTATACTCCTCTAATGATATTTACGGAGTCGTTGATAGTTTACCTGTAGGGACTCCTATTGGCTACCGTGTATCTAGAAATAACGATATTGTCAAACTCTCTATTCCGACTGCGAGATTTACAGTGTTGGATTTCCTATCATTGTTTGGGGTCATATACTTTGTCGGCTTGGTTTATCTAATGATTGGGATCTCCGTTTATTATTTAAGACCGCACTTGTATTCTAGCAAGGTCTTCTTTCTCTCTTGCTTTTCAGTTGGTATCTGGTTTGTAAACTCGTTTCATTCTCAGTCTACATACCTGTTTAATCTATTTGATAAGGTGGCTTTCTTCGGTTTTGCCTATTGTCCAGTTTTCGCTTTATATTTGGCTTTTATCTTCCCTTCCGATAAGCTTCTTTTAAGAAAGACTCACTATATTGTTTTTTTGATCGCGTTCGTATTCTCGTCGGTTTTGTTTATCCTGAATTTCACCTATTTCAATTCCTATGGTATGTGGAAGGGGATTCATTCTCTTAGCTGGCTATATGTGGTTCTAAGCACCCTGGCACTACCGGTTTCATCCGTAATAACCTATTTCAAAGAATCCTCCGCACTAGAAAAGCAGAGGGCTCAGGTAATACTACTCGGTTCTTTTTTAGGTTTATTCCTGCCCGCTCTAGGAGGAATAAGCATCGTTGTTTTTAAGGCAAATATCCCTTTTAATCTTTTGGCTCTTCCGGTTGTCTTTTTCCCTATTTCTATAGCGTATGCTATCGTGAAGCACAAGCTCTTTGATATAGACGTAATCATCCAGAAGGCCTTAGTCTATGGCGTTTTAACCGGCGTTGTGGTTGGGATCTCGGTCCTGATGGTGCTCGGCTTTAATGTGCTCTTTGCAAACTACGGCGGCTGGAGGAGCCCCGTGTTCTTTGCAATACTGAGCGCTTTTCTCGTTATCGCCTTAAACCCGTTTAAAGCCCGCATACAGAACCTTATAGACTCAACGTTCTTTAGAGCCAAATACGATTACCGTAGGACCATCGAAGAGATGAGTTTCGCTATGACATCCCTTCTTAATATAGATGAGATCGCCAGTAAGATCATTAGTACTATTGAACGGACGATGTTTTCGAATTCGGTGTCGATTATCCTTTTCGATCAGAATTCGGGTGACTACCGCGTTTATGCCGGAAGCGAAGGCGTCTATGGCACTTATTCCATTAAGGAGGATAGTGAGCTAATCAGATCGCTAAAAAGATACAGACAAGAGATTTTTAAGGAGGATTTAATCGCCGACGAGAGGTATATGAAATACAGGGATACCCTCATGAGGTTCTTTAACGATTTTAATGCCGCTTTATTTATCCCTATGTTTTTTAAGAGGGAGCTAATAGGTATCCTATCTTTGGGTGAAAAGAGATCAGGGCTTTCCTATAACTCTCAGGATATAAAGTTACTTCGCATCCTTGCGAACCAGAGCGCTATAGCCATTGAAAATGCGTTTGCTTTTAAACTGGTTGAGGATTACGCAAGAAAACTAGAAGAGGCCAATAGAGGACTTCGGGAGGCACAAGCGCAGCTCATACAGGCGGAAAAGATGTCGGCAATAGGACACCTCGCTGCGGGAATCGCACATGAAATCCGTAACCCTTTAAACATCATAGAGGGTGCAAGGTATTATTTGTCTCAAATCATAGACGGGGAGAATTCGGAGCAGGCAAGAGAATACCTGGACTACATCAAACACGAGATAGATAGAACAAACCGATTGATCGATAACCTGCTTAACTTCTCAAGGTCGGAACCTCCACACTTTGAACCGTTAAACATAAATAGTATTTTGGAGAACGCCCTGGTTCTTATAAGAAAGCAGCTCTCCGACAACGGCATCAGGCTTATAACGAACCTGAGCCCTGATGTCCCTCGGATTATGGGTGATCCCAATCAGCTTTGGCAGGTGTTCATCAATATCCTAATGAACGCCATCCAGTCGATGCCCTATGGTAGCGGAGAGCTCCAGATAGATACCGGTCTTTACAATGGGAGTTCGGATCGCGTATTTATAAGTTTTAAAGACACGGGTGTAGGTATAGATGAGGAGGATCTTCCCAAGATCTTTGATCCCTTTTTCACAAAGAAGGATACCGGGACTGGTCTTGGTCTTTCAATAAGCTATAAAATAATAGAGAGCCATGAAGGAAGAATCATAGCGAGCAGTGAAAAGGGAAAAGGAACGACTTTTATAGTAGAGCTTCCAATTAACCATACCTTTGAGGGAGAAAAGGATGAAAGAAAATAGGAGAGTATTAGTAGTTGATGACGAGAATCTCATTCTAAAGATAATCTCTGACATCCTTCTAAAAGAGGGATACGATGTAAGAACCGCCTTTAACTGTGAAAAAGCGCTTCAACTCCTAAAAGAGGATTCCTTTCATGTTATCCTGACCGATATAAGGATGCCGGAGAAAAACGGAATAGACCTTCTCGAGGAGGTTCGTACCTTTAATCCCGATATACCGGTTATCATTATGACGGGCTTTGCCTCCCTGGTTACGGCAGTAGAAGCCGTTCGCTACGGGGCGTTTGATTACCTTACGAAACCCCTAGACTACAACAAGTTAAAAAGCGTAATAAAACACGCCGTCGATAAATACGAACTCGTCAGCGAAAACAAAAGACTCCTCAAGGAACTAAAGGAGCTAAACGCCACACTAGAACTCAAGGTGAGGGAGAGGAATCGGGATCTTGAGAATATCCTAAGCAGTACACACGAAAGCATAATGACAACAGACAGGGATCTGACGATAAAAAGCGCGAACCCAAAGACGGTAGAGATATTCGGTGAGGACTGCATTGGACGAAAACTGGGAGATATCATTCAAGGGATAAACTTCGACTCGATCGTCCCTCAGATTCTCAGCCGTTCCTCCTATACTACGAAGCACGAGTTGAGACACGGGGATAGGTTTCTTGAGATCAGTCTTTCCCCTTTGGTGGATTTTGAAACACAGGAGATATTCGGTGTAATAGCAGTTACGGAAGATATTACGGAGAAAAAGAAGCTAGAAGCCCAAATCATCCAATCCACCAAGATGTCTGCGGTAGGACAACTCGCCGCTGGTATTGCGCACGAGTTCAATAACATCCTAACTGGGATTATAGGTTATACGAGCTTTGCTATGTCGAGGACGAGTATAGATCAGGTTAGAAGGGATTTAAAAATCGTAGAAAAGGCCTCTAGTAGGGCGGTTGAGATCGTGAATAAACTGCTCTCGTTCTCAAGGCAAAAAGAAGAGAGGTTTCAACTCGCCTCCGTAGACGAGGTGATTGAGGATACCCTTGCCCTTATAGAGCATACGTTCCAATCGGATAAGATAAGGATCCTACGACACTATGGAAAGATCCCCCCCATCAGGATGAATGTGGGAGAGATGCAGCAGGTTATCCTGAACCTGGCGATAAATTCGAAGCACGCTATGCCAGAGGGTGGTATGATCGCAATAAACACGGAGTTGAAAGACGATTATGTAAAAATAGACTTTTCGGATACCGGGATTGGAATTCCAAAGGAGAATCTGCCACGGATCTTTGAGCCGTTTTTTACAACGAAGGGCAAGGATGGCTCGAAGGCCGGCACCGGACTGGGACTCTCGGTTGTCTATGCGATAATCGAAAGACACGGTGGGAGGATAGAGCTAACAAGTGAGGTAGGAAAGGGAACGACATTCACCATATGGCTTCCCAATATCCAACGCCTTTCAAATGGGATTAGCGTCGCTTCCCAGCAAAGGGACGATACCACTAAGCCCAAACAAACGGAAAGAAAGGGAAGCGTTCTTATAGTGGATGAAGAGGGGTTCGTTTGCGATATTATTCGAGAGTCCCTTTCGAGTATAGGTCATAACGTCGTTATAGCAAATAGATGCGAAACCGCAGTGGAACTCCTGGGTAAGAGCCACTTTGATATAATCTTTCTCAATCTGGGGATAGCGGTGAAGGGCAGGCTCGATGTACTAAAAGAGATAAAAACCCTGGATCCTAATTCCGTTGTTGTGGTAATAAGCGGAAAGGCGGATGACGGTATATTGGATGAAGTGACAGCTGGGGGAGGGTTCTCCTTTATAAGCAAGCCCTTTACGGTGCATCAGATCCAGGATACGGTGGCACGCATCTTGGGGGCCAGCTAGGTGTAAAGGCATAGCCTGAAACCGGCGTGTGACTTGTCTACCCCAAGGATACTCGTCAGGATGATAAGACCTCTGGATTGTGTAGGTTAAGATTTTTTTGTATATTTTAAGCCGAATAGAGCGAATAGCCATAAATGGGAAAACGGAGATAGGTCTAGTATGGGTTTTTTCTGCCGTATATACGTTGATAAAGAAGAGGTGTATTCAGGCGATCTAACCGAGGTTCCAGAGAGGTTCCGAAAAGGAATAGAGGAGGCGTTTCTCGACTGGGCCGATTCTCTGGGAAAGAGGGGATTAAACGAGCTGGTTTATTCCCTCTTTACGTGGTATGAAAAGAAGGGTATGTACTGCGAAGGGTGTAATATATGGAGTCATGAAGGAGAGAACGGTTGTCCTGTCTGTGGAGGTAGATTAAAAGAGCGGTTCGTCTACAAAAGGAATAAAAAACTGGATTTACTTCTAACGTGCGTTGGCATGATATCACGGATCGAGGTTTCTCGGTGATTTCTGGTATTTAGGTAACCCTATGAAACTAGAAGTCAAAGGTCAGGTGTTTCCAAGGGCTTGGGATGCGGCCAAGAGCGTTAAAAAACTGAGGGAACAGAGAAGGATCGTAAATATAGGGAGCGGCACAGTGGGATTTACGGTCTATGAGGTTGAGCTTCCGGAAGGGACTAGGAAGGAGGGCATATATCTTATTACCCCTCAGGGTATAAGGCTCTACTGGCATCCCGGAGATCAATACGAGATCGGCTACCTTATTTCGGAGCTGGATGAGGGCCCTCTTGTAGAGAGGCATTTTAAAAGGCGAATATGAGAAGGATCTTCCCTATACTGATTTTTGCTTTGCCTTGCCTCGCCTTCGATTCCTATAGAATAACGCTACCCAACGGTTTAAAGGTGGAGGCCGAGGTGGCAAAAGACAAGGAGAAGGGACTACAGGGAAGAAAGAGCCTATGTTACAACTGTGGAATGGTTTTTGTATTCGAAGACGAATGGTACCACGGGTTCTGGATGAAGGACACGTTGATAAACTTGGCTATAATATGGATTAACGGGGATGGCGAAATAGTACATATAGTAAAGAACGCTGAGCCGTGTCTTGGAAAACGAAACCCCTATACCGAATGTCCAATATATTCCCCAACCAGTCCCGCAAGGTACGTGCTCGAAATAAATCCGGAAGCGGCAAGCGGCATCGAGGTCGGGATGAGGATAGTAAAGAGCGATCCACCGCTTTAAATCTCGTTGTGGTTTAACCCGGTATGGTTTATTTTATTAGCGTGTTACGCATTTAAAGAGAAATAAGGAAAGACACGGGAGAAAAAACATGAGAGCCGGGGAATTGCTCGTTAAGTGCCTTGAGAACGAGGGGGTAAGCTATATCTTTGGGCTTCCTGGGGAAGAGAATCTAGATATAATGGATGCCCTTCTTGACTCAAAGATCAGGTTCGTCTTAACACGCCATGAACAGGGAGCGGCTTTTATGGCCGATGTGTATGGGAGACTAAGTGGAAAAGCAGGCGTCTGCCTTTCAACGCTCGGTCCCGGTGCCACAAACCTTATGACGGGTGTGGCAGATGCAAATATGGACAGGGCCCCTCTTGTTGCAATCACGGGACAAGCATCTCTCGACAGGATGCACAAGGAGTCCCATCAGTACATCGACGTTGTAGATATGTTTCGTCCGATTACAAAATGGAACACACAGGTTAAGAAACCTGGGATTATACCCGAGGCCGTGAGGAAGGCGTTTAAGGTTGCCCAGACTGAAAAGCCCGGAGCCACTCATATAGACTTTCCTGAGGATGTGGCGGGTCTTGAGGTAAGCGAGAGGCCCCTCCTTGTGCAGTTTCCCTTTAGACCTGAGCCACTTGCCGCACAGGTTGAAAGGGCGGCTAAGATAATCTCGGAGGCGAAATACCCGATAGTCCTTGCGGGAAACGGGGTTATAAGACAAAAGGCGGGAGACGCCCTTTTGTATTTCGTTCAGAAGTTGAATATACCTGTAGCCCATACATTTATGGGAAAGGGTGCCCTTTCAGATAGTAACGAGCTCTCGCTCTTTACTGTCGGACTTCAAGCGGGGGATTACATAGCGTCGGGACTCGCCAAGGCGGATGTTGTGATTACAGTCGGGTACGACATCGTTGAATATTCACCCGATAAATGGAATCCAAACAGGGATAAAAAGATCGTTCATATAGACATAATGCCTGCCGAGGTTGACGCCCACTATATAGTAAGCGTTGGCGTGGTGGGTGACATCGCCATATCCCTTAACGAGATCGCCGATAGGGCAACGCCGAATGAGGCAAACTACTCGAAGGCCCTCAGGGAGTCTATACTGAGGGAGTGCCAGGCCTATAGAGACGACAGGTCTTTTCCTCCAAAGCCCCAAAAGATCCTTGCCGATTTAAGGGATGTAATGGGGGAGGACGACATAGTCGTCTCGGATGTGGGGGCACATAAACTCTGGGTTGCCCGTGTTTATCCGTGTTATAAACCAAATACCTGTATCATCTCGAATGGGTTTGCGACAATGGGTATAGGGGTTCCCGGTGCTATCGGTGCAAAGCTCCTCCATCCACAGAGAAAGGTGGTAACCGTTACTGGGGACGGCGGGTTTCTCATGAATGCCCAGGAGCTAGAAACGGCCGTAAGGGAGGGGGTTCCATTTGTGAGTTTGATCTTCCACGATAAGAGCTATAGCCTTATAGAAATCAAACAACAGATCCATTTTGGAAGGAAGTCTCACGTGAACTTTGAGAACCCGGACTTCGTCAAATTTGCAGAGAGCTTTGGGGCCATCGGCTATAGGGTTCAAGCCGCTGACGAACTTAAGCCGGTTCTTGAGGAGGCCTTCTCTAAGGATAGACCGGTGGTTGTGGATTGTCCCGTTGACTATAGAGAGAACCTGAAGATAGTGGAGAAATTCGGGGGGCTTTTAATACTCGCATGAATCCGGAAGGGTTTCAGGCACCGTAGTCCTCGTTATAGTCTTCCATTGCGGCCTCTACTACCTTTATGGCATGCTCACAGCTATAGATCTTCTCAATCGTCATCTGCGATTCCGTTCCGGGCTCAAGCTTATAGGTAAGGAAATAGTGCCGCAGGCGTTCAACCAGGGTTGTCGGTAGCTCCGAAATGTCTTCTATTCCTCCCCAGACCGTGTCGTTCTCTAAAACGGCAATGATCTTGTCGTCGGCGAGCCCCTTGTCAATCCCCTGAAGACCGCCAACGACCCTTGCGTTTAGTATCACCTCAGAACGGGTTATTGGTCTCTCACTGAAAACGCATATATCGAGTGGATCGCCGTCACCCTGCTTAGCGCTTGGAGCCAGTCTGCCCACTCTCCTACCACAGTAGGTACGGGGGATAAACCCGTAAAGAGCGGGTGGATGAGATGAGGTCTTTTGTGGTCGATCAACCCGCATGTATCCCGTAACCTTGTCCACCTCGTACTTGATTCCATCGAATGGGGTTATCTCTATATAGGCGTGGACGATCCTAGGTGGTTGTGGGCCTACTTCAAGACCGTGCCAGGGATGTGGCCGCCAACGATAATAGGGCGGAGGAAATACTCCCATTTCCCACCTCCAAATTACAGGATATTAGTATACCCTTCATCGAATATAATTCCATCTCACGAATGGTTTTTATCGTCTCAAAGAGGATAAATCCCTATCATCTAGGCCTCAGTACAATTAGACCCGGTTTATCCCTCATATAATCCCTTAAATCCTCATCGACTACCCTTCTATTCTCCTCTCTTGACGAAGCGTGTCTTAAGTATACCCCATTCCCTTTTTTGATAACGATCCCGGTATGAGAAACGTCCAAGCCATCCGTATCGGAATATATCCCGGCGTAATCTCCGGTTTTAAGTCGTCCTATCACGTTTTCATCGAGTGCGTTTGAGGGAATGTAATTAATCTCTCTTTTCTTTGGAGGGATTCCGGGCAGGAAAAGGGTTCCATCCTTTCTCCTATTAAGGACCCTATGCACCGTTCTTGTCTTTTCCCCACCGACCCATTCGGTAACGTCAACGACTTTTTCTCTATTAAATTCCCTCCAATCGGTAAAGAAGTGATTCCTGTTCTGAAAAGTGACTTTGGCAGATCGGTATCTTACCCTCTTTAGATTCTCCTTGAATTCGGTAAATGACCTCGAAAGCCGAATCGCCTCGACGTAGTCTATATACGTAAAGCAATCCATGCCCTCTAGGTTTATGACAAGGACCTCGGGTGTGTTTGCATCCCCTATTAGGGTTGACTCCCTGTATTCCGTATCTAGAAACCGGCTAGAAACGAAGTTTATCCTCTCACCCGTATCTTTAATCTTAGAGGATTCCCGAATGGTTTTATCCAGCTCGTCCTCTGTCCATCTGCCTAGAACGATGACCTCCTTCTCTTCCGCGTGTGCGGGAGCGGCCTTATAATGGGAAGATATCATCCCCAGTAGCATTAAAACCAGAGACAGGCTTCTTATTCGCTTCAAGTCCCTTCTATCCTTCGGTTAGGGTTTTCGTTTTACCCATTTTAATACTCTACCTGACATTAAACCCCGATTCCCGGTCAATTAGACAAAGATTCCTTTGGCAAGTTAAAATAAACAGTATAAGTTTTTTAAGGAGCCGACCGTTATGTACGTGGAAAAAGGAAGGGTTCGTATACCTGAGCTAACAGGGGGAAAGTGGATCAATTCCGAGGAGATAAGCATAGGAGAGCTTAGGGGGAAGGTCATTCTCGTTGATTTCTGGGACTATACCTGCGTGAACTGTATAAGGACGCTTCCCTATCTCAAGGAATGGTATAGGAGGTATAACGGTAATGGCCTTGTGATTATAGGTGTACATGCACCTGAGTTTTTCTTTTCAAGAACCGAGGAAAACGTAAAGAGGGGGATTGAGGAATTCGGGATCGAATATCCGGTAGTCATGGATAACGACTATAGGATATGGCGCGCATTCGCAAATCGCTACTGGCCTGCAAAGTACCTGGCCGATAGAAACGGTTATATACGCTACGTACACTTTGGCGAGGGGAGTTATATAGAGACGGAGCTTGCGATCCAGTTGCTTCTTAGGGAGATTAACCCGGATGTCGAGCTTCCAGACCCTATGAAACCGGTAAGGGATACGGACATTCCGGGTATATACTGCTACAGGGTTAGCCCAGAGCTCTATTGTGGCTATACCAGGGGGAGACTCGGAAACCAGGAGGAACGGAAAAGGGACGAGGTTCAGTATTATAGGAAGCCGGAGATCACCCAGGACGATGTGATCTACGCTGAAGGGAAGTGGCTGAGCACATCCGAATACATGAAGCCCGTCTTGGATAATCCGGCTGATACGGCTCATCTCTACCTAAGGTACACATCCTCCGAGGTAAACCTGGTTATTAATCCGGACGGAGAAAGGGGTTTTAAGGTGTATGTGATGCAGGATGGGAAATACCTCTCTCCGGAAGACGCAGGAGACGATGTGAGGTTTGATCCAGATGGGAGAAGTCACATCGTTGTAAGTGAGTCCAAGATGTATAACCTTATAAAAAACAGAGAATTCGGTTCCCATCTCTTGGAGCTATCTACGAATTCCAATGGATTTGCGGCTTATGCGTTTACCTTTGTGAGTTGTGCGGTATAGCTCCTATAGCGGTGTTTCCTATTCCTCTTTCGACCCCTGGTATCCATACCGCTTGAGCTTATAGAGCAAGGAGCGGCGGCTTAGACCGAGAAGCCTTGCGGCCTGTGTGCGGTTTCCACCCGTCTGGGAAAGCGCTTTTTCTATATACGCCTTTTCGAGTCTTGCCCAGGCCTCTTCAAGAGAGAGGGAGTCGGAAGGGGTGGTTTCCCTGGTGGCATTCTCCCTAATTCCCAGATCGACCCTGGTTATCAGATCGGAATCGCTTAGAATAATCGCCCTTTCTATCACGTTCTCAAGCTCCCTTACATTGCCGTACCATGGATAATCGAGAAGCTCAGACATCACCTTAGGGCTTACACCCTTAATGGAGCGGTTTAGTTTTTCGTTGTATTTTCCTATAAAATACTCAACCAGACAGGGTATATCGTCTTTCCTTTCCCTAAGAGGCGGGATGTGTATATGAAGGATATTTAAACGATAAAAGAGGTCCTCTCTAAAACTGCCGCGCTTCACGTCTCGGCTGAGATCACGAGACGTTGCAGCAATTATCCTCACATCCACCTTTACCGTTTTCGTGTCTCCGAGGCGTCTTATCTCTTCGTCCTGGAGGATGCGTAGGAGTTTCGTCTGAAGGTGTATGGGGAACTCCCCGATCTCATCCAAAAACAGGGTCCCTCCATGGGCCTCTTCGAATAGTCCTCTTTTCGGGTGGTTTGCTCCACTAAACGCCCCTTTTACATAGCCGAAGAGCTCGCTTTCGAGAAGGGATTCGGGGATGGCAGCGCAGTTTATAGCCACGAAGACCCTGTCCCTTCTCGGACCGCTTGAATGTATCGCACGCGCTATTAGTTCCTTTCCGGTGCCGCTTTCTCCCGTTATGAGAACCGTGGTCTTATACTCGGAAACCCTTTTTGCGAAATCCAAGACCTCCTTTGTCTTCTCACTTGCAAACACTATCTCCTCAAATCCCTTTCCGCTTCCCAGCTTCTTACGGAGATACAGGTTTTCCCTTCTAAGCCTCCTTCTCTCTTCGGCCATGCGCATCCTTAGTATGAGCTCATCGGGATTAATGGGCTTATTTATATAGTCATCGGCACCGTACTTTATGGCTTCAATCGAGGTCTCAACAGTTCCGTAGGCCGAGATCATAATCACTATTGAACCGATGTCTCGGTTTTGGATCTCTCTTAGAAAACCTATCCCATCCATCCCCGGCATCCGCACATCGCAGATTATGAAATCGTAATTCCCGCCTTCATCGATTAGCTTGAGTCCCAGGTATGCGCTTTCCGCACACTCCACCTTGTATCCTTCCATCTCCAAGATAAGAGAGAGGGATTCCCTCAAACCCTCTTCGTCGTCAACCACTAGAACCCTGCTCATTCCTGTGCTCCATGGTTCCTGGAAATGTTATCTTAAAAGTCGAGCCCCTTCCGGGTTCGCTTTCAACTGAGATACCGCCATTAAAATTCCGTATTATCCTCTGGGAAACCGAGAGACCGAGCCCCGTTCCCTTCCCAGGCTCCTTCGTGGTAAAGAAGGGATCGAATATCCTATTCATCGCCTCTTTCGGGATGCCGATGCCGTTGTCACTTACGGCGATTTCGATTCCACCATTTTGGGCATGGGAGGAGGATACCATAATCACTCCACCCTCGGAAACGGCGTCTTTGGCGTTTAGAATCAGGTTTATGATAACCTGGGAGAGCTGATGGAGGTCGGCCTCAACAGGTGTGAGTCCCTCGGAAAGCTCCAGCTTAAGATCGACTTTTTTTAGTATTCCCTGAGCCCTTACTATCTCGACGGCTCGTCTTATAGCATCGTTTGCGTCTATCCTTCTCAACTCAAAATCCCTTGGACGTGAATAGTCAAGAAGCGTGCGTATGATCCTGTCTATCCGGTCTACCTCCCTTTGGATGTTTGTGAGGAGTTCTATCCTTTTCTCGTCATTAAACATATGGCCCCTTTTCAGTACCTCAACGTAGCCTCGAATCGCACTGAGGGGGTTTCCTATCTCGTGAGCAACACCTGCAGCGAGCCTTCCAAGGGATGCGAGCTTCTCAGAGGTGATGAGTTCCTTCTGTGTTCTAAGAAGCGCTCGGTTTGATTCCTGAAGGGCCTCTATGTTTTCTTTAAGCCTTCTCTTGTTCCCCTCGATCTCATCGTACATCTCCTTTAGGGCAAGATACAACTGGTTTATCTCCTTCACCCCTCCCACGTCCATTTCGTCTGGAAACCTGCCTCTTGCTATCTCCTCGGTTGTTCTTATGAGCCTTTGAACGGGCCTTACAACCCTTCTTGATAGTATGTAGAATCCGAAGAAGGCTATTACGACGAGATCCAGTATAATGGATATAGCGAGCAGCCTTCTGCCCAAGGCCATGTTCTCCTCGAGTGATGAAAGGGGCTGGTAGATTAGGATAACCCCATCGCGTAACGTCCCTCTCCGTATCGGTGAGGCTACCTTGAACCCCTTATAGAACGCAAAAGGGGGTATATTGATCCCATCAACGTCAACCACGGTTCTTCCGCTTTTCATGACCTCAATGATGAGAGGATCGGTAGTACTCTTTTCAGCCCGATCCGGGCCTGTATAAAAAACGACCCTTCTTTGAGTGTCTGCAATTACCCCCCAGGCGCCTGGTCCTAGGGCGTCCTTTAGGAAGGAAATGCCCCTTTCCATATCGCTGTCTTTGGCGTATAGGGACACAAAGACCGAGATTATGGACTTTATTCCGTCTATCCTCCCCTGAAGCGCGAATCTCTCGGTGACCTTGAAGGCCATAATGCCAACGAGAAACATCGCAACGGCTGTAAGAAAGAGGATATTGAAGAGTATTTCGGCCCTAAGTCCTATCTGCCTCATACTTCCCCTTTATGTATAGATAAAGAGACACGATAAAAGTGCGCTTACCGTAAATCACAAGGAAAACCGAGTACCAACGATCGGTTTTCGCTATCGCTCGTTTGTCCAAATACCGGTTCGCTCTCTGTATCTCCGCGATTGTTTACTGCCCAGTTTAATTGTAATACCTATTGGGGCGGTTTCACAACTGGAGGCCGGGATTAAACCCGTCTGTAAAGCAGTATATGGCAGCGGCGAGGGATAGAAAGGGGCCATAGGGAATGGCGTATCTTAGGTCACCTCTTTTATACAGGATTATTGATAAACCTACTAGGGTTCCTATGAGGGAACTCACGAAGACCACAAAAATCACCCCTTTCCAGCCAAGAAACGCCCCGATCATGGCAATCAGTTTCACATCACCCATTCCCATACCCTCCCTCTTCCTTATAACCTCGTAGAGAAGGCCTATGAGGAATAACGTTCCTCCTCCAAGGATAATTCCAAAGAGGGAGTCCATAACTGGCACACCATCTAATATACTGAGAACGCCTCGAAGACCAAGGTGGAATGAGGAAAGGAGTACCTGTGTATAACCCCAATCGGTTCTAAGAGCACCATGAATGAGTCCTACCACGGTTCCCGGTATGGTTATGACATTGGGAATAATCATGTGCTCCAGGTCTATAAATGTTATAACGACTAGAGCGAATAGAAAAACGAGATAGAAGAGCGCTTCGAGTGTGAGACCAAACCTCCACACGAGAAGCACGGATATTAGACCCGATAGGGTCTCGACAACCGGATAAACTGGCGAGATGCCCTTACCGCAGGCTCTACACCTACCGCGGAGGACGAGGTAGCTCACTATAGGAACGTTGTCATAAAACCTGATCGGGGTATTGCATGAGGTGCATTTGGAAGGGGGAAAGACTATTGATTCTTCCCTTGGTAACCTGTAGATGCAGACATTTAGAAAACTCCCTATGACCGAGCCGAATATAAAGGCAAGGGTGTGGAGGGCTACCGGATTACTGGGTTCCAACTAGCCTTCCTCTTTCGGGAGTTACAACGGAAAGGGATCCATTTAGCCTCTCCAATACCTCTTTTAAGGCCTCTTCAAAATGGGCCTGTCTTACCCTTAAGACCCCTTTCCCACGCTTGAGGTGCTCCCTTATCGCGATGATAGATGCCCTCTGACAGAGAAGCTGAACATCTGCTCCAGAGAAGCCCTTAATCATTCCTACCATACCTTTTAGATTCACGTCCCTTGCAAGCGGTTTTCCGCGGGTGTGTATCTTTAGGATCTGAAGCAGAGCGTTTTCATCCGGATACGGGATTTGAAGGAATAGGTCAAACCTCCCCGGTCTTAGAAGGGCAGGGTCTACCATATCGATCTTATTTGTGGCGGCTAGGATAACGAATCCCCTTAATTCCTCGATCCCGTCCATCTCCGTTAGCAACTGGCTTACGACCCTTTCCGAGACGCGGGTGCCTTCGGTTTCTGCACGCCGGGGAGCAAGGGCATCGATTTCATCAAAAAACACTATGCATGGGGCAACCTGTTTTGCCTTCCTAAACACCTCCCTTATGGCGTTCTCGGACTCGCCTACATACTTGGAGAGGAGTTCTGCACCCTTTACGGATATGAAATTCACACCGCTCTGATTCGCAATCGCCTTTGCGAGAAGGGTCTTACCCGTACCCGTCGGGCCGTAAAGGAGTATCCCCTTTGGGGCCTTTGTACCAGTGGCCTCGAAAAGGTCCTTGTACTTAAGGGGCCATATCACGGCCTCGGTGAGCCTTTGTTTTATATCGTCAAGACCGCCCACATCATCCCAAGTGACTTTGGGGATTTCAACGAATATCTCCCTTATGGCAGAGGGTTCAACCTCCCTCAGGGCGTCAACGAAGTCATTCATGCCGACAGTGAGGGTCACTAGCCTATCATAGGGAATAGAACCGTCTTCAAAATCTATATCTGGAAGAGCGGTTCTGAGGGTCCTCATAGCCGCTTCGCGGCACAGGTTTTCGATGTCCGCGCCTACAAAGCCGTGTGTGAGGTCTGCGAGCCGCTCTAGGTCCACGTCCTTTGCTAGTGGCATTCCTCGTGTGTGAACCTCAAAGATCTCAAGCCTCCCGTTTCTATCCGGTACGTCCAGGTTGACTTCCCTGTCGAATCTACCGGGTCTTCTTAAAGCCGGATCGAGCATGTTGGGGAGATTCGTAGCGGCAATCACTATCACCCTTCCCCTATACTTTAATCCATCCATAAGCGCGAGTAGCTGTGCGACTACCCTCTTTTCTACATCTCCCGTGACCTTATCCCTCTTTGGTGCTATAGCATCGAGCTCATCCATAAAGATGATAGAGGGTTGGTTCCTCGTGGCCATTTCAAATATATCCCTCAGCCTCGCTTCGCTCTCTCCATAGAACTTGTGCATGATCTCAGGGCCGTTTACGAGGTGGAAATTGGCATTCGTTTCGTGTGCTACGGCCTTTGCAAGGAGGGTCTTACCACTTCCGGGGGGACCTACTAGGAGTATACCTCTAGGAGGCGATATCCCAAGCCTCTCAAACACCTGTGGGTATCTGAGGGGGAGTTCCACCATCTCTCTAACCTTGGCGATCTGCTCCCTCAGGCCACCTATATCCTCATAGGTCACCCTTGAAGCATCCACCCTGCCTTTCGGTTTCCTCCTGAGCTCTATCTTGGTTGTGGGGCATATCACTACGGATTCGGCAGGAATGGCCCCTAGAACCTGAAAATCCTCGTTCCTCGCTCCGGGAAAGGTAACCCTTATCCTATCGCCAACCGTTATAGGAACACCTTCAAGACGGCTTAGAAGATACCTGCTATCGTCCCCGTTAAAGAGGAGTTCGCTGTTTAATGGCGCAAGAACCACCTTTATTCCGGGTTCTGTCTCCACCTTTCTTACAAACACGCGATCATCGATCCCAACCCTTGCATTCTCCCTCGTGATCCCATCGACCTGTACTATGGATTTCCCACGTAGAGATTTTTCTAACTGCATGACCCTGACTACGGTTTTTCTCTTCCCTCCGATCTCGATGAGATCCCAGACATTGACTCCAAGCGTACGCATATCCTTGGGGTCAAGCCTTGCAACCCCTTTACCGGCGTCCTTCACCGAAATCTCGCATATCCTGAGAGACAGCATCATCTCTTCTCTTAATAGAAATATTACCGTATCAGGAGGAAGAAGGTCAAGGAAGCACCGAAGTCATACCCCTTTAATCACTACCCTCGGACCCTAAAATTGAACAAGCATCCCATTTTAATTATACTTTCCTTAAATCCTGATAAATAGCGCCTCTGTGATACTCAGATCACTTACCCTAAGAAACTTTAGGAACTATAAAAGCGAAGCCCTTACCTTCCATGAGAGGTTCAATTTAATCTACGGGGATAACGCTCAGGGTAAGACCAATCTCCTTGAGGCCATACACCTTCTATGCACGTTTAGGCCATTCAAGCAGGTGAAGATGGAGGAGCTTATAAGCCTCGGAGAAACCGAGGGCAGGATAAAGGGTGAGATCGATTCCGATTCCGGTCTTAACGAGATTCATATAGCCCTTACAAAAGGCGGAAAGACCGTAAAACTCAATGGAAAGATCGTATACCATATGAGCAGGATCATGGGAAGGTTCAACGTCGTAAGCTTTCTCCCAACTGACCTAGAGTTGGTAAAGGGGAGCCCTCAGGATAGGAGAAACTATATCGATGCCCTCATACTCAACTTCGATCCAACGCATCTTAAGGACCTAAAATCGTACCTTCGAGCCATTGCACAGAGAAATGCGCTCCTGGTGGGAAAAGGGGAGGGGGCAAGAGAAACGATAGAGGTCTGGGATGAAAAGATAGGAGAGCTGGGAGGGAGGATAGTAAGAAGAAGGCTCGAAATAATCGGCAGACTTGAGCGCGAGATAGAGAAGATATACGGATTCATCTCAGGACTGAGACAAGAGGTAAAGATACCCTATAGGTCCTCTTTCAAACTGGATGGAGACCTTCGGGAGGAATTGAGGAAGGAGCTGATGTTGAGGTTTAAACGTGATAGGATCAGGGGACAGACATCGGTTGGTCCGCATAGGGACCTCATAGGGTTTACCATAAACGGGAAAGACGCATCGGTCTTCGCCTCCCAGGGTGAGGCAAAAACGCTCACGCTCTCGCTTAAGGCCTCGGAGATAAAGCTTATAAGGAGCATCCTTAGAAGAACGCCGATACTGCTTTTGGACGACATAACAAGTGAACTCGACGAGAGGAGAAAAGGCTTCCTTTTCAGATTACTAAGAGAATTTCCGGGTCAGATGTTCATCACATCGACCGTTCCTAAGGAGCTCCCTTATACGGACAGCAAGAAGACGTTTCAGATAAGGGCGGGAAGGGCACAAACCATTCTGTAATCTAAGGCCTAACCCTTTTCACCCACTGGCCACCCCTCGCACCTAAACCCCATATCCCAAAACATCCACTCATAACGGCTCGTGGTAACGAAGTGCTTCTTCATCGCCTCCTTCTCGTCCCTTCTCAAATCCCTCGCCACTCTGTTTGTAAGGTTTAAAACGGCCTTTACTATCCTGGTGTATTCTTCCCCTCCGTATGTACCTATCCATCTTTGATAAAGCGGGTTTGGAGAACCCCTGGATATGAGGGCTTTTCCCACCTCCCAGTATATCCAATAACAGGGGAGGATCGCCCCAACAACCTCGTGAAATGGAGAGGAATAGGCTACGGAGAGGAGGTAGCTCGTATAGGCGAGATTCGTTGGAGCAAGTGGAGTACTCATTACATCCCTTTTTTTCATGCCGAAGTCGCGGAAGAACCCGTCATGAAGGGCACGCTCCACCTTGAGCGCTCCGGCGGAGTGCTCGTTAAACATGATTATCCAGTCGTCCTCCGGGGCCTTGGCGGCGGCGATGCTGAGGCTCCTTGCGAATTCCCTTAGATATAGGGCATCCTGAACGACATAAAACCTAAAGCTCTCCTCCTTGAGTGAGCCGTCTGTAAGCCCTTTTATAAATGGATGGGCAAGGATAGACCTATAGATCGGGATAGTTTCCCTCCACATCTCTTTCGTAAATGCTGGGGCCATAATTACACCTCCATTTACCGCTTTTTATCAATCGACTAAAATCTCCTATATGCTACCTCAATTTCAAAATGTATAACTCATGTTATATAGGCCCTTGAGACGGGCCTTTTGGTGCGTTTGGGAAACGCACCCTACAATCGTATCCTATAACTTTGCCTGATTTGCGTATAATCGGTAGGTGGGTTTAGAATGCGATCCTAGACGAAAACGGATTAATGGCGGTAGTCCCCGTGATCGATCTTTTTGGGCAGATTTGGGGACCCGGTACGGATAAAAGTGGTCTACCTCTGAGGTTTATGGTAACTTTTTAGAGGGGTTTTAGAGATGGGTCTCAGAGACAGGATACCGGAAGACCTGAAAGAGGCACTAAGGAGCAAGAACGAGGTGGAGCTCTCCGTTCTTCGCCTGCTCCAGTCCGCCATAAGGAACAGGGAGATAGAAAAGAAAAAGAAGGAGCTAACGGACGAAGAGGTCATCGAGGTTATAGGTAGCGAGATCAAAAAGAGGAAAGAATCCATAGAAGGATATATAAGAGGGAAGAGGCAGGACCTTGTGGATAGGGAAGAGGCGGAGCTCGATGTCCTTATGAGGTATATGCCCAAACAGATGACCGAGGAGGAGATTAGGGAGGAAGCGAGAAAGGCGATAGAAGAGGCTGGGGTAAAGAACCTAAGGGAATCTGGAAAGGTGATGAGGATCCTCATACCAAAGACGAGGGGAAGGGCGGATGGCTCTCTTGTAAATAGGATCGTGAGGGAAGAACTGGAAAAACTGGAAGGATCACGGTAATAGACGGAGATGAGAAAGACAATCGGGTTATTGGTCCTATCGTTTTTTATTCTCTGCTGCTCTTCCCTTACCTCTATGGGGGAGCTTAGGGTAGGCGGGCCTGCCCCTTTATTTAAAGCGACCGATGAGGAAGGGAGAACCGTGGACCTAAGTGGCCTTAGAGGGAAATGGGTTGTGCTCTATTTCTATCCGAAAGACGATACTCCGGGATGCACAATCGAGGCCAAGGAGTTTACGGCGCTCTACGAGGAATTCCTGAGGAATAACGCCATTATTTACGGAATAAGCAGGGATACAAAGGAGAACCACTGTGATTTTAGGGATAAGTACGGGTTAAGAGTCCCGCTAATCCCGGATGAGGGGCAGAGGATCATGTCCTTATACGATGTGAGTGTCTCTGGCGGATTCGCCTCGAGGGACACTATAGTCATTGACCCTTCGGGGAATGTCTCTAAGATTTATAGGAAGGTAAACCCGGCGGGGCACGCAAAAGAGGTTTTGGACTTTATTAAGGGTAATTCAACCTGAGCCGGGGCCTATCCGTCTTTAACACCCGGCGGTCGATTCTTTAACCACATTCTAATTTTGTATAGACACTAAAAGGAGAATACGAAATGGCTGAAGCGGTGGAATCCATAACAGTTGGTTCCGAGGGGGTAAGATGGGACCTTTCTGACCTTTACTCGGGTCTCGATGATCCGCAGGTAGAAAGGGATATTCAGGATGCACTCTCAAGGGCGAGGTCATTTGAGGAAAGATATAGGGGAAAGATAAACTCAGAAACGATTGACCCTTCTCTTCTTCTCGAATCGGTAAAAGAACTCGAATCGATAAGCGAGCAGGTGGGAAAACTCCTTTCCTATGCCTATCTCGTTTTTGCTGCAGACACGAGCAACCCGAAACACGGGGCGTTTCTTCAGTCGATTCAGGAAAAATCAACCGAGATCCGCAAGCACCTTATGTTTTTTGAACTCGAATGGATAGCCATTCCAGATGATACGGCGAATCGGTTGATCAGAGATGAAACCCTTTCACATTACCGTCATTTTCTCGAACGGGAGAGGAGATACAAGCCACACAGGTTGAGCGAGCCCGAAGAAAAGATCCTCGACGAGAAGGCGAATACCGGTTCCCGTGCATTTAAACGCCTCTTCGACGAGGTGATAAACAACATACGGTTTAAGGTCAGATTGGATGGTAAGACGAAGCTCCTCACCGAAACCGAAACGCTGGCCCTCCTCTACGACCCTGACAGAACCAAACGAAAGGCAGCCGCAAAAGGGCTTACGGTCGGACTAAAGGAAAACGCCCATATCCTTACCTACATATTCAACATACTCCTTCAGGAACACGCGATCAACGACCGACTTCGTTCATTTCCGGATCCCATGGCATCTCGTCATCTCGATAACGAGATCGATAAGGAGACGGTGGATGCCCTTATTACATCATGCGAGAGGAACTACGATATGGTAGAGAGGTACTACAAACTCAAGAGGAGACTCCTCGGACTGAGGAGGTTCTACGACTACGACCGTTATGCACCCCTATTCTCCGAGAAGAGAACGATCGGTTATGAGGAGTGTAAAGAGATCATTCTAGAGTCTTTTGGCCACTTCTCAGATCAAATGGCCGAGATCTCAAGGGAGTTCTTTGAAAGGGGTTGGATCGATGCGGAGGTAAGGGTGGGAAAGCGGGGAGGGGCTTTCAGTCACGGCACCGTGCCGAGCGTTCACCCCTATGTGTTTATAAACTATACGGGAAAACTCCGCGATGTCATGACCCTTGCGCACGAACTCGGCCATGGTGTTCATCAGTACCTATCTCGAAAGCAGGGATACCTTCAGTGTAACACGCCTCTTACCACCGCGGAGACGGCAAGCGTGTTCGGAGAGATGCTCGTATTCCACAGGTTAAAGGAGTCTGAAAAAGACCCCAAGGTTCGTCTTTCCCTTCTCTCCAGTAAGCTGGAAGATATCTTTGCGACCGTTTTCCGTCAGGTTGTGCTTACCCGGTTCGAGGAAAAGCTCCATTTCGCAAGGAGAAAGGAGGGAGAACTAATGCCCGAGCGGATAAACGAACTCTGGATAGAGGCCAATAGGGCGATGTTTGGTAGATCGGTGGAGCTAACTGAGGACTACGGATGGTGGTGGATGTATATACCTCATTTTATCCACTCTCCTTTTTACTGTTACGCCTACTCCTTTGGGGAACTCCTGGTTCTTGCCCTCTATCACAGGTACATCATGGAAGGGAACGCTTTTGTCCCTCGCTATATCGAACTCCTTTCTGCCGGTGGGTCCGAATCACCGGAGAAGCTTCTAGCCCGTGTTGGCGTAAGCATAAATGACCCGAATTTCTGGCAAGGGGGACTGGATTTACTGAGAGAGATGGTTGAAGAGGCAGTTGGGCTTGCAGATAATGTAAAGACGGGATAGGGAAATCCGTTTTTTACTATCCCTCCACCATGACTCGGTGAAGAACCCTGCTCAGCTCTTCTATCCTATACGGTTTGACCACAACCCCTTTAAAACCGTATCTCCTGTAGTCGGACATCACAGGATCGTTCGAATACCCGCTTGAAACTACGGCTCTAATCTCCGGGTCTATGCCTCTTAGTTCTTCTATCGTCTCCTTGCCCCCCATCCCTCCTGGTATGGTTAGATCCATTATCACTATATCGAACGGCCTTTCGCTCTTTCTTGCCCTGTTGTATTTTTCTATTGCTTCTCTGCCGTCTCTCGCATACTCTACCTCGTATCCGATCCGGTTTAACATCTCACCTATGGCATCCCTTATCATATCCTCATCATCCATCACCAAGATCCTTCCCTTACCCTCTATGACCCTTTCGTCCGAAGTGGTGCTTGTTGTCGCCCGCTTATCGGATGCGGGTAGGTATATGGAGAACCTCGTTCCCACTCCGACCTCGGACGTTACATCGATGTGGCCGTTATGGTTCTTTATTATTGAGTAAACGGTTGCGAGTCCTAACCCTCCCCCCTTCTTTTTGGTTGTAAAATAGGGGTCAAATATCTTTGGCAGGTTCTCTCCCGGTATTCCTATACCTTCGTCTTCTACGGTTATCTTAATCCATCTGCCCTCATGGTCTGGGAAAGCCGCTTTCGTTGGGGATTCCGCCTGAGATTCACTTGAGAACCACAATTGGGACGGCTCGTACCTCGTCACGTTTTCAGCCTTGATCTTTATCACGCCGCCCTCCGGCATTGCATGCTCGGCGTTTGTGATAAGGTTATTTATAACCTGAGTTATCTGTGCTTCATCAACCTCAACAGACCATAGATCATCCGCGATGGAGAACTCGCATCTCACGTTTGATCCTCTTAGAATAAACTCCGCTGATTCCTTTATTAGAGAAGCCAAAGAGGCCAATCTCTTAACCGGTATCCCGCCCTTTGAAAAGGTGAGTAGTTGCATTGTTAAATCCCTGGCCCTAAAACAGGCTTTTTCCGCTTCTGTGATTCTCTCGTAGCTCTTTTCTCCAGGGTCTAGATACATCTTTGTAAGTGATATATTGCCGAGTATCACTGTAAGCAGATTATTAAAATCGTGGGCGATACCGCCAGCAAGAACACCTATCGATTCGAGCTTTTGGGCTTTTAAAACCTCCTCTTCCATCTTCTTCCGCTCTGTTATGTCACGGAATACCAGAACTACTCCTATGATGTTGTTGTCCTTATCATGGATTGGAGAACTGGTGGCGGAGACGAATCTCTCCGCACCCTTTCTGGTTATAAGAACCGTGTCTTTTTTAAGACCGACTGTCTGATCTGTTCTTATAGAGCTCTCTACCGGGTTTTCACAACGCTTCCCGGTTTGTTTGTTAACGATAAAGAAGATCTCCTCTAGCGGTTTACCAATCGCCTCTTGCCTATGCCACTCTGTAATCTGTTCAGCTGCCTTATTCATTAAAACGATCTTTCCATTCGTATCGGTGGCGATAACGCCGTCGCCTATTGATCTAAGAGTCACGGCTAGCCGTTCTTTCTCAGTTGCCAGGGCCTCCTCCGCCTGTCTACGTTCGGCGATCTCCCGTTTCAATGATTCGTTTGTTTTCATAAGCTCTGCGGTACGTTCTTCAACGCGCCTCTCCAGTTCGTCGTGTGCTTTTCTCAGCGATTCCTCGGCTCGCTTGCGCTCGATGGCGTAGCGGATGGACTGGACTAGGTAATCGCTTTTTGTATCCCCCTTAATGAGATAATCCTGAGCGCCCATATTAACCGCTTTTACTGCCGTTGTCTCATCGCTGTCTCCGGTGAGCACTATAATCGGCATGCTTGGCGCTTGTTTGTTGATCTCTATAAACGTCTCGAGCCCCCCGCTATCTGGTAACTGAAGGTCGAGAAGAACCAGCTCAATCCCCCCCTGGGTTAATCTCTTGAGCCCCTCAGATAGGGAGCCAGTACATTCGAGATTGAATCGGGTGTTTCCCCCCTTTGATGAAAGCATCATCCTTACAACCTGGGCGTATTTTGTATCGTCCTCTATGAGTAGAACGTTTATGGGTTTGTCTTTCATCTTTTAAAAACCTGAACCTCTCCTAATTATAACAGGGTTTTGTAATAACTGTATCACCGGGATTTCCCCCGTTGTCTCAAATCAGGCGATGCTATAGGTGTCCACTGGGAACGAGCCCTAAATGGCCAAATAGACTTACCACAAGGGGTTACGTAACCTAAGTGATTGTGATCCGTCTTATCTCTTGCTTTCCCAACTAGGGCAGCCCTTCTCCCCCAGTTCTCCAAGATGGGCTTCGATCTCCCGTAGAAGGGCTTTATCACTCCCTGCCTTCTCGCATGCCCTTATGAGCGTTTCCTTGGCCTTAGGTTTATCTCCCAATCTCAGGTATAAGACCCCCATGGTATCAAGGGCATAAGCGGGCGCACTATCGGGGGATGGTAAAGCCTTGGTTAAATACTCTAGCCCCTTTCCATAGTCCTTTTTAATAGTGATGTAGAGAGACGCCAGGTTATTTGCGGCCTCTATATTCTTTTCGTCCTTCTTAAGCGCTCTTAGGTAATATCCCTCCGCCTTTTTGTACTCTCCCAGTTTAAAATAAACGTTTCCCATATTCACCAAAGGGATGACCAAACTGTCGTCCTTATGTATGGCTCTCTCATACTCCTTAAGGGCGAGTTCGTATTTTCCTTCTCTCTCGTATGCCACACCCAGATTGTTATGCTCTTCGGCAGTTAGCGGGTCTCGCATAAAGAGGGTGAGTCTAGGGAAGTAGCCACACCCGGAGAAAAGACACGAGACAAGAACGAGAAAGCCGATCTCTACCGTATATCCTTTCACTTTCTTACAATGAGAAGGAGTCTATTCATCTTTTTCCACTCTCTATCCAATTCTGAAAATCCCATCTCCTGAGCGCCCTTAAAACCCGTATGGAGGAGAAACCTTTTTTTGCTCTTGTTATAACCGTAGACGACGTAGTAATGGGGAAAACTCACAAACCACTTTCCAAGATCAACGAGCACTATAGGTGGGGTTCCCTCGTTAATAATGGAGATGAGTGTATTTAAGTCTCCGTTTCTGGTTTCCGCCTTGTATCCCATTTCCCTTGCGAAGTTCTCCATGTCCGATATGAGCGCTCCCCGTAGTTCTGGGGTGTATACACGCTTGGCGATTTCTTCTTGGTCGATATTCTGGCCGTAAAACCTCATAACTGAGGCCATAGCGGCTGGTCCGCAGAAGTTGCCCTTCTGCTTTATAAAGGGGACGTTTTCTATAACCCTTACCTCATCTGAAGTGGAAAAATCCTTATGGATGGAGGGCCTTTGGGAACAGCTTAGAAGAGTAGAGATGAGAATTATAACAATCGAGATAGAGCTAAATAACCCGCAAGCCCTCGGCATAGAGTAACCCTATTCATGGATTCTAGAATCTTTAAATCCTTCTTAGAACTATAAGAATAAGGATCGCCATAACAAAAACCACAAGGACTATTACCGCTGCCGTTGCGGCACCATCGCCACCAGCGGGTAGTTTGTCTGCTAGTGAGGCCAACTGGTGGACCTGCTCGTCACTCATCTTGTCTATTTTGGTCGCCACTTCCTCTTTGGAGAGCCCATAGCTCTTAAGCCTCTCGGCTACTATCTTGTTCTCAAGCATCCTGCGGACCTTTCCCTCGTCTATATCCCTTGCGGGTGTTTTACCGTCTGGAGAGATCATCTGCGAGTTTACCATGGCGGCCTCTACGCTTTTAGAGATTAGAGATACGGGAGTAAAACTCGCCAGTATAATGGCTATTATCGACAGCATATGGAGTCTATTTCTCATGATCTTCATGAATCTACCCTCCTTTTGTTTTAGATTCTAGACCGACATAGAATCGGAATACTAACCACCATTTGACCTCTTCTTCTCCGAATCTTGGATTCATCGGGAGAATTATTCATAGTATAAAAACGGACAAAAGTCAAGCTATAAAACGTTAAAAGGCCTTGAATCGGGTATCGGAATTTATCAGAATCCGTCGGGTATAAGTGTGATTATACGAAGCGGGCCACCGCTGCCTCCCTTGATCTTCATTGGCAGGGCAAAGACCAGCGCGCCCTTTGCAGGCAGCCTGTCTAGATTGGCGACGTTTTCAAATGCCGGGATGTCTTTCTGAAAGAGAATCCGATGGCTTTCAAAAAGTTCCGATTGTCCGTAATCGATGCTCGGTGTATCCAGTCCTATGGCGCTTATCTTACGGTTTTC
Source organism: uncultured Spirochaetia bacterium (assembly GCA_964636885.1). Classification (GTDB taxonomy): domain Bacteria; phylum Desulfobacterota_D; class UBA1144; order Nemesobacterales; family CSP1-2; genus CAZWVA01. The sequence continues at coordinate 46,505 of CAZWVA010000004.1, read as the reverse complement.
AACAAGCCATCTTGCCGCCTCGGGTTTTAAACCTGGGAAGTGTAGTTCCTTTACCGCATCAGGGCCACGCTTATCGGTCCCCATGTACTTTATCCGATCAGGCCAGTAACGATCGTACCCCGTGTGTAAAAGCACGATGGCATTATCCGGGATCCTTCCATTTGCCGATTCCCATGAGATGAAATCCTCGGTGTCAACCCGGTAGTCGCGATCTGCCAGGGCCTTTAAAGAAACGTCAATAACAACGGCGGGCCCTATGAGTCGTTCTAGGGGGATCTCATCAACGGTATTATGGCTATCGGCGAAATGAAAGGGGGCATCTATATGCGTTCCGCCGTGTTCAGCAGTACAGAACTGGTAGGCAGAGTAGAAAAAGCCTTTGTCTGTGATTCCATGAAACACCGTCTCCAATTGGAAAGGGGACGAAGTAGGCCAATATACGGTCTCGGAAGAAAAGTCGTGTGTGAGATCGACCCATCGACCCGATGGAAGAGAATAGGGCTTCATGCATCCCAAGGCCATGAGTAATAAAACAAATGCCAAGAGGTGGTCTGACTTCTTCATCCCTTTAAACCTCCTTAAGCACGGAAGAATGTGATCTTCAGACGGTTAATACACAAGCCGATCGCCCTACTATAGGCTATTATATGCCATTTAAAAAAAGCAAGTCAACCGTAGATATAGGGAAATCCTCTTTAATCAATCTCAGAAGACGGCCTTATGATTGTACGATTTCGGTTTGGTTGTTTATTATTACCATGTGGATCTCTGTAACCCTGCCGTCATCAAACCTTACCTTATAGGCCTTACCTACCATTTTATCAACGCTTCCAAGGATAGTACCCTTAAGGCCGGGCTCGAATTCTACGTCACCCAATTTGATCCTCAGTCTCACTATGAATCTGGTTCCCGGTATGTACATTAAACCATTGCCTCCTAATAGATAATAACATCTTATCTGGATTAGGGTATCGCCTGTGGAGCCTGGTTTTACTGCAATGGTGCCTTGTCTAAGATGAGTACTACTACATTAGGACTATGCTGATAGGGGATTACTAATTCTAAAATCATACTAAAGTACTATTGTACTTCTCAACCTATACATCAGAATAAATACAAAAATACGAGGATCCGAAAGAGATTAAATCCGGAAGGTGAAATAACCTTAAGGAGTACTAACGATACGGATTCACCTAATATCGTTAGGCATCCAAAGTTCCCCATCCTCCAAAGGGTAGGTCGGTTAAAGAGTATTTAACTGGCTTACCCTGGTTTTTATATCCGGCATCAATATAAACGTGCCGATATTTAAGGTCGTTTAGAAAGAGGGTCTTAAGCAAAGTAAGGCCCGGGATAAATCGGTTTAGCCTGGGCTATATCTTCGGGATACAAAATGACCTTGTTTCCATTTTGCCATTGAACGGTCATCATCCTGTGTCCCGTCTGCTTACCCGTTTTTGGATCGACCTTAAAATGCCCATAAAAGGTCTTGAAATCGGCTTTAGCCGCCGCTTCTCTAAGGGCGATCTCGTTTAGGGTACCCGACTCCTCTATGCACCTTTGGATAACCAAGCCTATATTATACCCTTGGGCAGCGGTATAATCGGGTTCCTTACCGTATGTGTCTTTAAATCTATCAAAGAAAGACCTGGGGTCAGGTCCGAAATCCGGCTGTATTCTAGCTCCACACTCCCACTGGCTTGCCCCCAAAAACCCCTCAGCCTCCTTTCCGAGGTTCTTCCAGAACTCCTTTATACCGGACAGAACGAGCCCTATCGCTTTTGCTTTTATCCTCTGCTCTATAATCCCTTTGGCGAGGAATAGATCGTCTTCTGAACGCCCCACTCCCAGGATCACATCGGGGCGGTATTCCTTTGCCTTGTTTAGAAGACGGGAAAAGTCCTTTGTCCCCGATGGGTACCTGAATTCGGTTACCTGAAACCCGTTTTCTTCCCCACAGCGTCTGGCCCCCTCAGCTACGCTTTTGGAAAATCCACTGTCTTCTGCCATAAATAAGGCGAGTTTTGTGGCACCCTTATCTATCTTTCTTAACATCTCGATAATTCCAACAAAATAGCCGCTCGCTGGAGAAATCGTGCTTATCATACACTCGAAACCCTTGCCGAATACCTCATCCGATGCCCCCCCATGGTTCCATATGGTCTTTCTATAACTTTCGGCAATAGGTGCTACAGAAAGGGTAAGTCCGCTTGAATAGGGGCCTATTAAAATGTCGACCTTGTCATCTACTATGAGCCTTTTAACAGCTTCCTCACATCTATCCGCCGAGCTTCCGTCATCGTAGTAAATAAGCTCTACCGGGAGGCCTTTGCCCTCTTCTTTAACGAAAACCCCACCCGATCCGTTTACCTCGTTAACCCAGAGTGTAAGGCCCTCAAAACTCTCCTTACCCTGTACACTGTACCTTCCGCTTAATGAAATAGAGATCCCGATTTTTATCTTCCTCATTCATGATACCCCACACGGCTTTTCATGAGATCATTATAAGCATATGGGTGTGGTATGGCAACACGACACATCCAGGGGGGATAACAATGCGGCCGATTCCCTTATCTGTGGGGTTCTACTAAATCGGCTTTGGTTGATTAATTATAGAGGAACCTAGGGTCATATTAGTTTTTCTACGGCTTCCTCTATTCTGTCGACCCCTTTCTTTATCTCCTCCATAGAGGTCGCATAGGAGATCCTTATATAATTATCCGCTCCGAATTCCGCTCCAGGAACGACTGCTACCTTTGCCTCTTCCAGGAGGAATTCGGTAAAATCTATGGAGTTCTTGATCTCTTTCCCTTTATACCTCTTTCCGAAGAGTTCAGACACGTTTGGAAATGCGTAGAATGCACCCTGGGGGTTAAAGCATCTAAAGCCGGGAATCTCGTTTAGCCTCTTAACTATGTAGTTTTTTCTCTTTTCGAATTCTTTCGCCATTCTTTCTACTTCATCCTGCGGGCCATTGAAGGCCTCTATTGCCGCTATCTGAGAGATGGATGTTGGGTTTGATGTGGATTGCCCCTGAAGGTTATTCATAGCCGCTATTACCCTTTCATCCCCGGCCGCGAACCCTATCCTCCATCCGGTCATAGAGTAGGACTTTGATACCCCGTTTACAAGGATGGTCGATCTCTTTACATCGTCCCCTAGTTTTGCAACAGGGGTGTGTGTAAGCCCGTCGTATGTGATCTTTTCATAGATCTCGTCCGAGATAATTAGGAGGCCTGCGTTCATGGCAACGTTAATGATCTCTCTCAGTTCATCCTCATTATAGGTCGCACCTGTTGGATTTGATGGATAGTTGAGTATAATGGCCTTTGTCCTTGGGGTTATGAGCCTCTTAAGCCTTTCCGGATCGATCTTAAAGCCGCTTTCCTCTTCGGTTTCAATAATCACAGGGGTTCCACCGGCCAGAACCACCTGTTCGGGATAAGAAACCCAGTAGGGAGCTGGGATTATCACCTCGTCCCCCTCTTCAAAAAGAACCTGAGACAGATTATAAAGCGTGTGTTTGGCTCCGCAGGACACTATGATCTCCGATTTCTCGTATTCGAGCCCGTGGTCTTCCCTCAGTCTATATATGATCGCGTTTTTAAGTTCGTCGATTCCACCTACTGCGGTGTATTTTGTGAATCCCTCTTTTATAGCCCTTATCGCCCTTTCTTTTATATTCTCCGGTGTATCAAAATCGGGCTCCCCAGCACCGAATCCGACAACGTCTACACCCTGAGCCTTAAGGGCCTTTGCCTTCGCCGTAATTGCGAGCGTTGCGGATGGTCTCAGTTTGTCTGCGCGAGCGGCTAACTTCATTTAACCTCATCCCTCCTGCTTTTTATCAGTTTCTCTCTTAGCTTTTTCTCCACGATCTCGGGGACCATCTCCTTAACTGAACCGCCCAGGGTTATTATCTCTTTAATCAACGAAGAGCTTATGTGTGAATACTGGCTTTCCGTAACCATAAACACCGTTTCAAGTTCTGGATAAAGGGTTTTATTCGATAGCGCCATCTGGAGTTCGTATTCAAAGTCAGAGACCGTTCTCATACCGCGAAGTACTATGTTTGTTCCGATTCTCCTCGCGTATTCCACGAGCAATCCCTCGAAGTAATCCACCTCCACCTCGGGACGGTTGTGGAAGATCCCGCGGATTATTTCGACCCTTTCTTCAAGTGTAAAAACGGTCTTTTTAGATGTATTATGTGCAACGGCTACTATCACACTATCAAAGACCTTAACCCCGCGCTCTATTATATTTATGTGACCGTTCGTAAAGGGGTCGAAGGAGCCAGGGTAAATCGCTACCCTCTTCATCTATCATCTCTCCTGAAAAAACTGAGTTGGGTACCTCCAAAGCTTCTCGTGGTCCTTTTAAAGCCGGTTGGTATGTCTTCTATCCTGTAATTATGCTCTATTACTATTATCCCCTCGTCTTCTAGAACCTCTGCCGCCTCGTTTATAAAATCGCTCACCCTCTTCCTCCCATAGGATATATAGGGTGGATCTATGAACACGAGATCGAATCTCTTGCCGCCCTTTTTCAGCCTTTTTAGCGCTCCTTCGTAATGGGCACAGATTAGGGTCGCTCTATCGAGAAAACCGCAGAGGGAGAGGTTCTCTTTGAGAACCCTATAAACGAAGGGGTTTTTTTCGATAAACGTCACATGAGACGCTCCACGGCTAAGGGCCTCGATGCCGAGGCTTCCGGAGCCCGCAAAGAGGTCGAGTACCCTTAGACCACTTATATCGCCGAGCATATCGAATATCGTCTTTTTGACCCTGCTTGTAGTCGGGCGAACCGTTTGGCCTTTGGGGACCTTGAGTCTCCTTCCCTTTACTTTACCCGTTAGCACACGAAGCATCGGGCTTTATACTACCATGCCAACTCATTTTGGCAAAACTATGGGGGTGTGAATCGCTTATCGAACCGCTAAGCGCCTATTACGAATATGAAAGTCCATCCGGTTTCAATCCCTTTAATTAATGTGTGCTATTTTGCACAGCCTTTCCAGTGTATTATTACACAGCACGGTGTGTCTTCTTTCTTCTCGGATCCACTTCCGTTCATAACTTATTGAAAATACTAAATACTCAAATACTGGATTTATCGGGTATAGATATTGCAAATCGATTGTGAAACCGTTATTCTAGATACATGGTTTTATATAGATAAAGTCCACTATCGGAGGGATGAGAGATGAAGAGGCTGTTTCTGCTGACCGTTCTCCTCGTGGTGTTTTTAGTTCCAGTGACTTCAATGGCAAGGACTAGCGTTTTCTTTAATATCGGCGTGGGTGTTCCAGTCGCCCCTGTATTTGTGGCCCCGAGTCCGGTCTTTGTGGCTCCGGCTCCGGTTTTTGTGGTTCCTCGTCCAGTCATTATTCAACCGGCCCCCGTGATAGTTACCCCTTATGGCTATGTTATTAAGCATCACCACAGGCATCATAGACACTTTGAGTTTGAGGACGACTAGGAAACTATGAGACTATGAAAAAATCCCTAACGGCTCTTATCTTAGCGGCTTTTATATTCCCGACAGGATCGAAAGCGGATTCGGACGTGTTCTTTAACCTGGGTATAGGTTTGGGGCTTCCTGCACCGGTATTTGTTGCTCCTTCTCCTGTTGTATATGCGCCTGCCTTTGCCTCGGCGTCTCTGGTATCAAGGATAAGCCCGAATACGTTTCTGAGCTTTAGTATTGGGGTTCCCGCACCCGTATTTGTTGTCCCATCCCCTGTGGTTTTGGCTTCCCCTGTTTTTACCTATCCATCTGTGGTCGTCCATCCCGCGCCCCTCATCATTCACGAGGGACCAAGGCACATACATATACACGGTCATCCTCACGGGGGCCCTCCCGGGCACTTTAAGCACAAGGTGCATTATCATGGACATAAGGGCTTCAAGATAAAGCACAAGCACAGGTAACCCGCCTGAGAGCCTATTTCTGAGAGTGCGATGATGCTGCATCCCTATCTCAAGGAATCCCACCTACTAAGCCTTATCTTGGTCTCTATAGTGCTTCTTTTTCCCTCCGGGTGTACATCGCCCGAAAAGAGGCTGGAGGAAGCAAAAGACCACTATACGAAGGGGAGAAGGGCATACCTTCTATTCACACCGGAGGGGCTAAAGGAGGCATTAAGCGAGTATGAAAAGGCCATAGAGATTGAACGTAATTACGCACCTGCTTACAGTGGGCTCGGAGAGGCCTATTCCCTTCTGGGCTTGTGGAGGGAGCAAAACGAGAATAAAAGGGATAAGAACCTCTACGATAAGTCGCTTGAGTACAGCAGAAAGGCGGTTGAACTCGCCCCGGACTCGGGTGATTCTCATCGTGCCCTTGCTTCCAGCTACCGTGCCTTGGGTAGGTTTGAAGACGCTAAGAAGGAGGCGGAAAGGGCGATAGAACTCAACCCGAACGATTCTGAGGCCTACTATATACTCTGGACCGTAACGGGTGCGGATGCGGATAGCGGGTACATAAAAAAGGCACTTGAGATAAACCCAAATCTAAGCGTAGCCTATAACGACCTGGGTTATGTCTATTACACTAAGGGCAAGTATGAAAAGGCCGAGGGTTATCTGAAACGGGCGATTGAGCTTAATCCGGGTTTGCTACAGGCTCATACAAATCTTGGGCTTACCCTAGCCGCACAGAGAAGGTTTGAAGAGGCGGAAAAGGAGTACAGGAGGGTGATGGAGATAGACCCAAACTACCTGCTCGCACACTATAACCTTGGGGTTACCTTAGGAAGCCAGAACAGGCTTGAAGAGGCCATAGAGGAATTTAAAAGGACAATCGAAATCAATCCGGATTTTCCCGAAGCCCATATAGCCCTAGCGCTTGTCTACGAAAGCAAAGGAGAGAAAGAAAGAGCCCTGGAGGAGTATAAAAGGTTCGTTGATCTTCCATCCGTAAATAGTCCGAGGTACGAAAGGCTTGTTGAAGAGGCCAAGAAGAGGATTAAGGGGCTGCAGAATAAGGGTAAGTGATAGTAAATTCGGTCGGTCCGATCTTCTCATCGATGTGGTTCTGTGTCTTATAGCGGTAGACCGTTTTTAAAATAAGAGGAGGGTCATGAAGAGAGTGATAAAAAATATCCTGCTTTTCCCGGTATTGGTACTTGTCTTCTCTATAAGCCTTCTAATAAGCTGTGGCGGGGAAGGCGGCGTAGGGGGTGGAAGGACAAGCTCTATAAATGGAAGGGTTTCGGATGTTACGACGGCAATGACACCAAGGGAAGATGTATCCGTTTTAGCCCTTATTAAAGACTTCCTCTTAGAAACCGCCAATGCCCAGGGCTCTGGCGTCTCTGGGATCACCGTTACAGCCATAGTAGATGGCACTACCGTTGACACGGATATAACCGATGCGGAGGGTAATTTCACCTTGACCGCCTCCGGTAATGTGACACTGGTCTTTACCACGGATGAATTCAGCGTTTCAGTAGGTGTTTTCGTTCCCCAGGGTTCCACGATTAATGTGGTTTTGACCCTTCGGCCAGATGAACCGGACCCAGAGGATCAGGTTGAGATCGAAAACATGGAGATAGATGGGACTATACGCTGTGAAACCGGTACGGTTGACATAGAGGGCGTAGACCTTGCGATCGATGGCGGGGGAGAAGACAATTGCATAAGGGTTGAAGGGAATTGCACCCTTAGAATCCAATCCGATAGCCTCACCCTCTCTGGTTGTGAGAGATGTATAGACGCTGGGGGTACAGCGGGAGTGACGATAATATCGGGAGATATTACGTGTGACGCTAGGGAGGATGGCATTAGAAGTAGGGGCGATTCGGATCTCACACTGGATGCCGATGGTAGCATCATAATCTCGGGTGGAGAAAACGGTATCAGGGCGGAGGGTAACTCGAATACGAGTCTTAGTGCAAGTGGCGACATTAGCATCGTTGGTCAGGAAAACGGTATTAGGGCCGACGGTAACTCGGTGGTCGGAGTCGAGGTGACAAGTGATGTTGGTCTATGTACGATAGGGGGAAGGGAGTCTCCTATCAGACAGGACGGGACTTCAACGGTAAATATCGATACCTGTATCGCTGCACCACTACCATAGGGAATGGCGGGTAGGTTTGCCGACTCTATGCGGATGCCATTCCTCTTATTGATAGCCTGGCACAAATTTTGTCTCTCGTTCCTTGGACTTAAGCTTATTTCCCTGACAAAATTTGTTAACGATCTTCCTCGGAATCTTTAAGAATCCAGCGATTTAAATGTGTTACAAACACGGTCTTTTATGGTACGGCTTTTGCAAATATGGGAAGATTATAAAGAAAC
>CAZWVA010000004.1:11642-38192 GCA_964636885.1 uncultured Spirochaetia bacterium | reverse complement strand
TTAATAGATCATCCATATCTCACTGGCGGGAGACCTATGGAGCAAAAAAACATCAAACTCCTTTTGATCGAGGGCGATATCGACTACACTCGGATCGTACAGACGATCCTAGACCGATCGGGAGCGGTCCGGTTTGAATCGGTTTGGAGCGACTGTCTTTCGGATGGACTTGAAAGATCGGCCCTAGGGGACTTCGATCTCGTTCTTTTAGACCTCAACCTCCCTGATAGCAGAGGATTCGACACGTTTCTAAGGACACTGGTGCAAGTGCCCGATATACCGATTATAGTACTTACAGGAACAGACGGCGAATCCCTCGCCGTAAGAGCGGTTCAGATGGGTGCACACGATTACCTAATCAAAAGGCAATTAAGTAACGGCCATCTCGTGCATTCTATACTCTACGCAATTAAGAAGCGTCGAGCCCGAATGAAACGGAGCACCCATGGTTCCGATCACAACGAAGCCTACTTCCGCGACATTATAGAGAGAAATGCCGACGGCGTATCACTTATGGGTCCTCGTGATCTTACGGCAGATCCGTAATAGAAGGTCAGGAGAATATGGGAGAAAAGAGCACCAAGGTATTACTGGTTGAAGACGATATTAGCTATGCCCAACTCGTCCAGATGACGCTGTCTAGGGCTAGGGAGGCCCTCTTCGATGTAGAAAGGAAGGGCTCTCTTTCAGAGGCGCTTAACCGGCTGCGTGAAGGGGATATCGATTTGGTACTTTTAGATCTCAACCTCCCGGATAGCGGTGGAATCGAGACGTTTTTTAGGATGAGTGCCAAGGCACAGGACATACCAGTCATTCTACTTACGGGGACCGAAGACGAGGCTTTGGCGTTAAAGGCGGTTCAGATGGGTGCACAGGCCTATCTGGTTAAGGGAGAGGTAAACGGTAAACACCTGGTGCGCTCTATACTATCTGTTATCGAGAGACATAGCAAATAGCGGGTATGAAAATCATCAAAATCATGGGGAGAATGGCCGATACGGATAGTTAAGCAGTTGCACCCTCCTTTGATTGCACTACTTAGTTGGATTATAATTTCTATTTGACTTAACTCCCAAATCCCAAGAATCGAGGTGTATACGATATGGCTCGGATTAAGCTGGATATGCCAGAGGTTTTTGTGTTCTCAACCGAGATCCCTCTACGCATTAGTGATATAAACTATGGAGGACACCTCGGACACGACTCAATACTCTCCTTAACACATGAGGCGCGTGTGAGGCTGCTACGCAAATACGGCTTTACGGAGATGGATATTGACGGCACCGGTTTAATAATCGCCGATGCCGTTATTGTATATAGGTCTGAGGCCTTCTACGGAGAGACGATGAAGATAGAGATTGCAGTAACCGATTTTAGTGAGTACGGCTGCGATTTCGTTTACAGGATCACTGAAAAAGAAACGGGAAGGGAGGTTGCAAGAGCAAAGACAGGGATAGTATTCTTTGATTACGGGGAAAGAAAGGTAGCGGAGGTTCCGGAGAGGTTTAAAGGGATCTTTCTTCCTGAATATTGATGTAAACTCGGTTTTGGTTAGGGAGGCACATTGAGTTTGCCCGTAGTAATCAGCCTAGAGAACGACAGCATTCTTGCCTTCTGAGTCATCTAGGATGTCGGGAAGCTTTTCGAGGCTCATCAATCGGTATTGAATTTCATAGCTGACAACGATTATGTGTATAAAGCCGGTTCTTCAAGGGTTACCTTTTTGAACATATCCTTACTGCGGTTAACCCCGATGCTTCAAATACAACTGAGATATTATTAAGGTGTTCTTGTTCAATAGACCTAGGGTGGTTATATATGTGTGTAAATTGAATAAAAGGATTCCCGGCCGGAGTTCCTCCCAGCCGGGTGGATTCTTGGGCCTATTAGACCTTTTCAAATACCATCGCTATCCCCATGCCGCCTCCGATGCAAAGGGAGACAAGTCCTCTTTTGGCCTTTCTTCTTTTCATCTCGTGGAGTAGCTTTACTACGAGGATGGCCCCTGAGGCCCCAATCGGATGACCCAGGGCAATGGCACCGCCGTTTACGTTTAGCTTCTCGTCTGGTATTGGAATGTCCCTTAGCACCGCAAGGGACTGTACGGCAAAAGCCTCGTTTAGCTCGAATAGATCTATATCGTCTAAGGAGAGGCCGGCCTTATCTAGTGCCTTTTGAATGGCGGGCACGGGACCTATTCCCATGACGGAGGGCTCAACTCCGGCAACCGCATAGGACACTACTGCACCCATTGGTTCTAGTCCTAGGGACTTTGCCTTTTCAGGGGTTGTGACGAGCATAGCGGCTGCGCCGTCGTTGATTCCGGATGCGTTTCCCGCCGTCACTGTACCTCCTACTTTAAAGACGGGGCGGAGTGCCGCAAGGCTCTCTAGGGTCGTATCTGCTCTTGGATGCTCGTCCTTTTCAAAAGGAATGGGGTCGCCCTTCCTCTGTGGGATCATAACAGGGACTATTTCATCCTTAAATTTCCCTTCCTCAATAGCGGCCTTTGCCTTCATCTGGCTCTTATATGCGAATCTGTCCTGTTCTTCTCTTGATATGTTATATATCTCAGCTAGGTTTTCCGCCGTTACTCCCATGTGGTAGTTGTTAAAGATGTCCCACAGCCCATCGTATACCATACCGTCTATTATCTCATCCTTTGGCATCGCCATTCTATAGCCATAGCGTGCCTTCTGAAGATAGAACGGGGCGGCGCTCATGTTTTCTATTCCACCAGCAACTATGAGCTCTGCGTCTCCTGCCTTTATCGCCTGGGCGGCAAGGGCAACGGATTGAAGCCCCGAGCCGCAGACCCTGTTTATCGTAAAGGCCGGAGTCTGTACGTTAAGCCCGGCGTTTAGGGCGACCTGTCTTGAGGGGTTCATCCCCTGTCCGGCCGAGAGTATGTTTCCCATTATGCAATCGTCGATCTCCTTTGGGTCAATCTCGGTACGGCTTAAGATTTCTTTAACGACTGTAGCGCCAAGCATTGGGGCAGGAAAATCCTTTAGGGATCCACCGAATGTCCCGATTGCCGTTCTTAAGGGTTCACAGATCACTACCTTTTGCATGGTGGTTAACCTCCTTGGGCTTTTTGTACGTCTATGGCTCTTTGGGATTGTACCTAAGAAAGGATGGGTTTGCAAAGTACCACGGCCTTTTCATTCGTATCGGTGGCTTTTCGATCATCCGGGCTATATCCCCTTTGAAAAGGGCCATTCGGTTGAAATGATTTTTACCGTGTGGCAATATCTTAAAACACGAGTCCCCCTTAGGACAGAAAAACGCAGAAGCGGAGGTAGAAGCGAATGAAAACGGTAGTGAGCGCCATCATTTTACTCTTCCTTTTTGGTTCTCTTTTCAGCCGGGCTGAGGATAGGATAAAAATCGGGGTTATCCTATCCATGACGGGAGGCACTGCCGCATTCGGTCAGATGACGTGGAACGGGATGCAGGTGGGTAAAAGTATCCGTCCTAAGGTATTGGGGAAAGAGGTGGAGTTGATTCTGGCGGATAACAAGAGCGATAAAATAGAGTCGGCAAATTCTGCTCAGCGTTTGATCCAAAAGGAGAAGGTGGTAGGAATAATCGGAGATGTAGCGAGCTCCAACTCACTCGCTATTGCCCCTGTTGCGGAGGAGAACCGTATCCCTCATATGAGTCCGTCCTCTACAAATCCAATAGTCACACAGAACCGGAGGTTCGTTTTTCGCGCCTGTTTTATCGATCCGTTTCAGGGGGAGGTAATGGCGAGATTCGCATACAACGATCTCAAGGCCAGAAGGGCGGCGGTTCTTATGGATATAGGTCAGGATTACTCAGTCGGGCTTTCTAGCGCATTTGTAAAGACCTTTACCGGCCTTGGAGGCAGGGTCGTGAGTCGTGTGAATTACCAGTCTGGGGATCAGGATTTTACCGCACAGCTTACGTCGATTAGGGAACTTAGCCCCGATGTGATCGCTATACCTGGTTACTACACGGAGATCGCTCTAATAGCGAAACAGGCTAGGGAGCTCGGAATCAAGGCGATCCTCATTGCTGGAGACGGCGCCGAGGCCCCTGAACTCACTAAAATCGGTGGGGAGGCGGTGGACGGTCTTTACTACACAACCCATTTTGACGAGAAAGCCGTCCTTACTCCTCTCGGTAAGGAGTATGTAGAGATATTTAGAAAGAGGTATAACGAGGCCCCCGATGCACTCGGTGCCCTTGGGGCCGATGCCTATCTAATTATGGTTGATGCCATAGAGAGGGCCGGTTCTACTGATCCTCAAAAGATCCGGAACGCACTTGAGAGCACAAAGGACTTTCAGGGGATTACGGGTGTTATCACGATTAATGACCATCACGATGCCGTAAAGAGTGCTGTGATCCGTCAGGTAAGGGGTGGTGAGTTTGTCTATGTTTCATCGGTTAACCCTTAGGTCACTGTGAGCAGTGGTGGTAAACGCGGTTCTTCCCTGAATCGCAGATTGATTTTGGTTTCCTCCTGGGTTAAGTTACATTGCCAAAATGGAGGTCTTCTTTCAGCAGTTTGTAAACGGTGTGTCCCTGGGAAGTCTCTACGCCCTAATAGCCATAGGCTACACGATGGTTTACGGCGTGCTTAGACTCATAAATTTCGCTCATGGCGATGTTATGATGGTAAGCACCTACTTTGCCTTTTTCTCATTGACTGGCTTTTCCTTATTCGGCTTTGTCGTCCCTCGGATGCCGTGGTATGTTTCATTTCCTCTTGCCATCATCCTTACGGCTTTTCTCGGTTTCCTGATAGAGCGCCTCGCCTATAGACCTCTTAGAAAGGCCCCTCGAATCTCCGCTCTGATGACGGCGATAGGGGTGTCTTTCTTTTTGGAGAACCTGGGTCTCGTTGTCTTTGGAGGGCGACCGAAGGGGTTTCCAACACCGGGGCCCTTTGCGGAGATCTTCTATGTAAATGGTCTCTCCCTACCGAGTCTAAGTCTCTGGATCCCTTTAGCGGCACTTATATTTCTCGGTGGAACGTTTTACCTTGTATATTGCACGAGATCGGGGATAGCGATGAGGGCTATCTCACGTGACATCGAGACTCCTCAACTCATGGGTATAGATGTAAACCGGATAATATCCCTTACCTTCGTCGTGGGGTCTTCACTCGCCGCGGTCGGAGGGATCATGTTGGCGATGAGGTATCCGCAGATAAACCCCCTTATGGGGATAATGCCTGGAATAAAGGCCTTTACAGCGGCCGTATTGGGTGGGATCGGAAACGTTGTGGGGGCAGCGATCGGGGGACTCACCCTGGGTCTTATAGAGATCTTCTTTGTTGCGCTTCTTCCGGATTATGCTGGGTATAGAGACGCGATAGCGTTTTTTATCCTGATATTTATACTCCTTTTTAGGCCTACTGGGATCATGGGGGAAAGGCTTCCCGATTAGAGGAACGGGTGGATACTATTATTGTGGTGGAGCACAAGGGAGGAGAATGAAAAGCGAAAATCGAGTTAAAACCACGGCTACGCTTCTCGGACTTCTCGCCCTTTTTGGCCTTCTCTTACTGGCCGATTTCTATGCCTCCCCGTATCTCGTTCAGATCCTCAATATAACCGCTATATATATAATCCTCTCTACAAGCTATAACCTAGTAAACGGCGTTACGGGTCAGTTCTCATTGGGACCAAATGCCTTTATGGCGATTGGGGCCTATACGGCAGCGCTTCTTACAATGACACCAGCGGAAAAGGAGGTGACTTTTATAATAGAGCCTGTCCTCTCGCCTATCGGCAAAATCGCCCTCCCTTTTCTCCCTTCCCTTATCATTGGAGGTGTCGTTGCCTCGCTCTTTGCCTTCCTCATAGGCTTTCCGGTGTTCCGTGTGAGGGGGGATTACCTGGCCATTGTGACACTCGGCTTCGGTGAGATAGTCCGTGTATTCGCCACGAATGCAGTTAGCATTACAAATGGTTCCCTTGGGCTTAAGGGCATTAAGCAGTTTACGAACCTCTGGTGGAGTTGGGGGCTTGCGGTTATTACGGTCTTTTGCCTTATTGGACTCGTAGAGAGTAACTACGGCAGGGCTATGAAGGCCATAAGGGAGGATGAGGCGGCCGCAGAAGCGATGGGAATAAACGCCTTCAGGTATAAGATGCTCGCATTCGTAACCAGTGCGTTCTTTCAGGGAATAGGAGGGGGACTTTTGGCCCATCTCCTTACGACGATTGATCCCAAGCTGTTTACCTTCTTTCTCACATTCAACCTCCTCATCATGATCGTGACAGGGGGACTCGGTAGTATGACGGGCTCTATAATAGGAGCTGTGATCTTTGCATGGGGCTCAGAACTTCTAAGGTGGTTTGAGGAGCCTCATCGGTTCGGGAGCCTCTTTATCCCCGGAATACCAGGTATGCGTATGGTGGTATTCTCTCTTTTGCTTATCCTAATTATGGTGTTTTTTAGAAGGGGTGTCATGGGAAGGGAGGAGTTTTCTTGGGATTGGGTGTTTAGTAGGTTTAGGCTAAGGGATAAGGGGGCGGGGGCGACTAATCGATTATAGAGATGAAAAGCATACTCTCGATTAAAAACCTTACGGTCCGTTTCCATGCCCTTCAGGCTGTGTCCAAACTGGAGATGGAGGTGGAGCCCGGAACGATTAGAGGGCTTATAGGTCCGAACGGCGCCGGTAAGACCACGGTTTTTAATGCGATCTCCGGGTTCCTAAGAGCCTCGGAGGGAAGTATATCGTTCCTCGGAAGAGAGATCTCCAGATTAAAACCACACGAGATTACCTCTCTTGGAATCGCAAGGACATTCCAAAATATAAGGCTATTTGGGGATCTCAGCGTCCTAGAGAATGTGATGATAGGGTTTCATATAAGGTTTGACTCCCTATTCTGGCAGGCGATTCTACACCTCCCTAGATACAGGAAGAAAGAAAGGGAGGTACACGAAATGGCACTCGTTCTTTTAGAGAGAACGGGGCTCTTGGGTCTTGCAAACGAAAGGGCCTCATCCCTCCCATACGGCCTTCAGAGGAGGTTGGAGATCGCTCGTGCCATTGCGACCCGTCCGAAACTCCTTCTTCTCGACGAGCCTGCTGCCGGTATGAACACAAGCGAGAAGGAGGATCTCATGAGGTTTATCAAAAAGGTAAGGGATAGACTCAACCTCACGATACTCCTCATAGAACACGATATGCGACTGGTTATGGAGATATGCGATAGGATTACGGTTCTTGAATACGGGGAGAAGATAGCGGAGGGAACGCCGGATGATATAAGAAGCAATCGGAGGGTGATCGAGGCTTACCTTGGGGAAAAGGCATCGGATAATGAGGATAGTTGCTTAGGCATTATGGGTGAGGCCAATTGATGGTTACTCCCACCACGTGCTCGATGAGCGATGTATATGGATAAAAAGAAAAACCAAAAAGATACGGGGGCGGTTCATGAATCTCCACTACTCAAGGTCGAGGGTTTACAGGTCTTCTATGGGGGCATTCATGCCCTAAAGGGGATATCTTTTAGCGTCCCACGCGGGAGGATCGTGACCCTTATAGGTGCAAATGGTGCGGGGAAGACCACTACCCTCTCTGCTGTATCTGGACTTATAGATCACAAAAGAGGTGAGATATTCTTTGAAGGGGAGAGTATAACCCGAAAGCCCGCACATGAAATAGCAAAAATGGGCATAATCATGGTGCCCGAAGGGAGGAAGATATTCCCGAACCTCACGGTTAGAGAGAACCTGATAATGGGGGCGTTTGCCCTGGGATCTTCTGGTAGATCCGGTTTTCATAAGTGGGGACGGCCGAACGCCTCCCCTGAGTCCCGATGTGAGGGGCCAAGAGGTGCCCTCTCAAAGGAGGAGGGTTTCTCTTACGTGTTTTCCCTTTTCCCCAGACTAAAGGAGAGGATGGGTCAGCTAGGCGGTACCCTCTCTGGCGGTGAGCAGCAGATGCTCGCACTTGGACGTGCCCTTATGGGAGGGCCGAGGCTCCTCATGTTAGACGAGCCCTCTCTTGGGCTTGCTCCTAAGATAGCGGAAACCCTTTTTGACAAGATACGGGAGATTCACGAGAGTGGTACGACTGTTCTCATCATAGAGCAGAACGCAAGAGCCGCCCTTCGGATGGCCGACTACGGTTATGTTTTAGAGACCGGGGAAGTGGTTCTTCAGGGTAGGGGTGAGGAGCTATTACACGATGAGCGGGTAAAAAGATGCTATCTCGGTGGGTAAAGGTAGTCTATACATTTTGGAATAAGGAGAGGATCGCCCTTGCCCTTTCTGTCCATGTGTAATTCGCTACCTCTTCTCTGGCCTTTCTCGCTATCCTAGTCGCTAGTTCTTTATCCTCCAAACAGGTTTTTATCGCCTCTAAGAAACCCTTTTCATCTCCGGGTTTAAAGAGAAGGGAATTTTCCCCATCTCTTAGCACCTCTCTAAGCACCGGAAGATCCGATGCGACAATAGGCCTTCCCGAAGCCATGTATTCAAACATCTTAAGAGGTGACATGAAGTTCCCTATATTCCGCCCTGTAACGTCCTCGGCGCCCTTCTCATACGGCATCACGAGGATGTTGGATGCCACAAGGTACATTGGAACTCTCCTATTTGGAATGAATCCTAAAAAATATACCCTATTGCAACCCATCCTGATGGCGTTTTCTTTATACGCCTCTAGATCCTTACCATGTCCGCCTACTATAAGCACGATGGAATCTTCCGGTAGATTCCTGGATGCAGAAAGTAGGAGTTCTATCCCCCTCCCTCTAAAGAGGCTTCCCGCATAACAGATTATGTTCTTGCCTTGGGGAAGACCGAGCTCCTCCCTCGCTTTTTCCCTACCGGGAAGCGAGGAGAAACTTTCTATGTCCACTCCATCGTGTTTGGTGAGTATCCTGTCTATCGTTATCCTGTAGTTTTCTTCGCAGAACCTCGTGAGTGCATGGGATATGGAGACGACCTTTAGGTTCGATGAACCAAAAAGGTGCGAGGCAAGCAGGTTACCTGTCCTCGATGACAGCGGTTGATGGATTTCAAAAACCGTTGGCATCCCGAGTCTAGATGCGAAACACGCCGCAAGGGCGCTCCTCGTGTAGCATAGATCCGCGCTCTTTAGCATGGCGTACACACATGAGATTAGACCGTGTATGGTCTTTTTCCCTAAAGGTGTTTTTTTGATCTCGAAAGACCTTTCTACACCGTAGAAACCGAATATATCGTCCTCGGCCTCGATTCCACCACGTATAAGGAGGGTCAAATCATGTCCGAGCTTGGCGATTGCCTCACACATCTTCATGACCTGTATGCCGTTGGCGAATCTAGAAGGGATTTGTGAATTGGATATGTAGACGACCCTCATCTTTAGATCCGTAGCCTCTGATCCGCTAAATCGTGATACCGTTAAATATCTTTCTTACCCTCTCTTCGAGCGAGTATCTTCTCGAATCAATGGCGGCTTGATTGGCGATTCTTTTGCAAAGGGCCTCATCGGATATCGCCTTTCTTATTCCCCTAACGAGCGGTTCGACGCTATCGGGTTCAACTAGTATGGCGTTCTCCTCGTTTCTTAAGGTGTCTGTAACAGCCGGTATAGAGGTTGAAATGATAGGGCGCTCCGATGCCATGTATTCGGATAGTTTGAGTAGGGAGGCGAAATTCGTTTCTACCCTTCCTACCTTAGAGGTCATGTTCGAGGTGTAGGGTAATATGAGGAAATCCGTAGCGAAGAAGTACGGGGAAACGCGGCTTGGTGGAACAAAGCCCGTAAATAACACGTTGTTTACGCCTCTTGCCTCTGCAAATCTCTTATAGCGCTTTATGTCCTTTTCCTCTCCACCCACTATGAGGAGTAGCGTATCTTTGAATTCCTCCATGGCCTCGATAAGAAGGTCGATTCCCCTTCCCGGATATATGTTCCCTATATGTGAGATGATCCTCTTATCTAAGGGAAGGCCGAGCCGGGTTCTCGCCTCGTTTTTGGTTGGTTTATTTGCAAACCTTTCCAGGTCGACTCCATTTGGTGCAATAATGAGTTTTTCCTCTGGCAGGCCAAGCCCAAGGCATAGCTTCCCGATCCCCTTTGATATGGCAACGAACCTGATTAGGTATTTCGAGTCCTTAAACAGCTTAAAGGCCATGCGTGCTATACTGTGTGGTATGGGATGGTGGGCATCGTATATAGTGGGGATTTGAAGAAGCCTGGTCGAGAGGAGGGCATAAAACAGGTTCCTGGAAAGCACTATATCAAAGCCGCCTCTCCTTTTTGCCGTATAAAAGGCGCTTTGGAACCCGTGAACGAGATGCCTAGTTGAGAGTCCCGGTGCAGAGGGGATGAATTTTATGGAGAATAGCCTTTCTATCCCGTAGTAATCGTAGATCCCGTCTTCTTTGCCGTTATACGGTATTATGAGTTCAACGTCGTAGCCGACCTTTGCCATGGCCTGGGCCATGCGCATCACCTCGATCGAGCTTGCACCACGTGAAAAGATCTTAGGACTTGCGACGTATGCGACCTTCATCTTTCTTGGAGATGGCTTTAACTTATAATGCCTATAGAAAGAGGGAAATTCAAACCGAAAGGGGTCTGGAAGATACGGCGTTGAAAGATACTTAAGGAGATAAGCCCTTCCCCTTATAGAACCTCTTTTCCCATTCCTCCTGTCTTTCCTGGGCCTCACGAATCGCTGGGGTGAAGATGGCCGCATTAAGGACGAACTGGTTCAAGAGGTTGTACGGGGGTTTTATTGGACGGACAAAATCGACAAATAGTACGGCCCTATCCCCGGATGTATCATTCCAGACCTCGTGTTCGTATGTGTCATCAAAGATGAGGCTTTCACCCTCACTCCAGTGCCTGATTTCATTCTCAACACGAATGCGGCACTTCTCTTTTGGTTCAGGGACTATAAGACCGAGGTGATAACGCAATACCCCGTTATAGGGACCGCGATGCGGGGGGATGTGTTTACCCGGGGAGAGAATCGAGAAGAAGGCCGTTTTCATGCCTGGGATCTTTTTCAGTATGCGTATGGTTTCTGGGCACCTCTTACTGTTCTCCTTACTCTCCAGTCCATAGCCGGCAAGGAAGAAGGTTTTCCAGCGTTTATCCTGTGTGATGGTTTTCACATCGCTCATTATCTCATGAAAACTTGGTAGTTCTTCTCTAAACTGCATTACCGTATCCAGCTCTGCCCGGATTTTCCTCCATTCCCTCTCGACCTCGGCTACCCAGGGGAAAATCCCCTTATCGTAGATCGGCGGATTGCCAACCAGGGAGTGTTTTGCGTTCAGGGTCTCTACCCAATTGATGAAGGCCGAGATCGGCCTTGGGACGTATTGTTTTGGTGGTCTCTTTTGTTTCTCTTTGTTTACCGTTTCCATCTCAGATCCGGGTTCCCATAGGTAACGGAACTAATCGATTGAGTCCTTATTCGGTTTGAGTTTCCTTAGCTTTATTATATCTTCGATTTGATGAGTCAGAAAAAGAAGAAGTGCTATGGATGTGATCCCCAGTATCCAGGGGTATCCCCCTATTATGGCTACTATGAGGAAACCAAAAGAGTAAAAATTTCTCCTCGACATCGGACGAACGATACCTATTAGTCTGTGAAGAAAAGATCTGTTCTCGTCCCCTATGAGTTTATCGACCTTGAAATAGGATACGAGGCTTCCGGAGTTTGTATACTTGATCAGAAAGTAAAAGGACCATATTACGAAGAATATGAAAATCCCCAGATTTAAACCCCCGAGAAGTAGAGCTATGGTGTTTTTTGTGGTTAGATAGTATCCAAGAGGAACCCCGATAATGAAAGAGAAAACCGTTATCTGATCGGATATAGTGTCGACCCACTGTCCCCGCTTTGTTTCCATGAGCTTGACCCTTGCTACCTCTCCATCACACCGATCGAGTATCGTGGCGATCTGGAAAAACAAAGCACCCAAAACCGGATGTCCTAGGGCGTAGAACGGACCCGAGAGCATCCCTATGATGTTTATTATAACGCTTATCATATTTGGGGTAAGGGGGGTACGAACAAGGAGCCTGCTTGTGGGTAGGGATATTTTACTGTTGATGTTTCTCGATATCCATCCGGTTTCTGTTTTGCCTACATGTGAAAAGATCAGGTCTTCCGCCTTTTTGATCGATCTTTCATCCGAGGAAAGGCGCATCCAGTAGCCATCTCTGAAGCTTAAGAACCTTACGCTCTCTCTTCCAACGAGCTCCTTAATCCAGCTATTTAGAGACATGGAGTCCAGAATGGATTTTTCGAGAAGGCTCCCATGGGCCACGAACGCCCCTACCGCCTTTCCACCACTTAGGAATATCTCCTCTATGATCCCACCCTTTGTTTTTACCCATGCGTCTTTGTTTTCGTCTACAAGAACCGCTATCTCGTCTTCGGATACATCCGTGTTCATTAGGCCTGAAAGAGCGGATGGGCTTATTACGAGGTTCGATTGAAGAACCAGAGAAGGGCTCGAATCGAATTTGATGGGAGAACCAAGCGGATGCCAGGTGATTTCGCTTTTTATGCGTCTATCTTTACTTAATAACTCCTTAAGGGGGGAGTCGTCCCTATCGATTATGATAGTAAACCTCTTTATCCCTGCTCTTTCTGCCGTGATGACTAGACGGTTAATCTGCGGAATCCCACCAAAGACGACCTCTCCGTAATGGGTCAGTTTCTCTCCGTCTATTCCTGTACCGGCTGCTACGAGTATTGCATGATCCATTTTAGCGGCTTGTTTCTACTACGCGGAGGATCCTCTCTTCGTAAGGTTTCTTAATAAGCTTGTCTGCGTTTATCCTGGCCCTAAAGAGGTCGCTTGGATAGTCCACATCCATCCAAAAGAGGTCCTTTATGTCGAGGGATTTTACCTTGTATCCCTTTTTAATAAGCCTGTGGATAGCGGATACATACCACTTCTTCTCCGCGCCCTCCGTTCTCATCTCTTCTTCAATCGCCCTCTTTATGAGCTCGACTCCCGTGTCTCTAAAGACCCTTATACCGACCGATTCGGCAAACGGACGGTTTGTCAGGGTCTTTCCGATATCCACGATTTTCCCGTACTGTGTAACCACCTTCATATCCTCTTCTTCGTAGCTCGATTTTTTCTTTATCGGAAGGCATATCTTTTCGTCTCTGTTTCTTAGAACCAGCTCTAGCACCTCGTTTTCAAATACATCATCCCCGTTTATAACGACTATATCCTCATTCATCTCACCCCTTGCTATCCACAGGGAAATGAGGCTGTTTGTTGTTTGGTAGAATGGATTATAAAGGGTTTTTATTCGCATTCCCAAGACGTCGTAGTTTCGTAGAAAATTCTCCACCTTTTCAAAACCGAATCCTACCACTATCACTACCTCGTCGATACCGCAATTCCTTATGTGGTTGATTTGGTGTTCGAGTATGGTCTTTCCACCTATATCGAGTAGACACTTGGGTATGTACTTGGTATAAGGATAAAGCCTCCTACCTCTACCTGCTGCAAGTATCACTGCTTTCATATCGTCTGCTCCATTTTAATTGTATATACCTGACCCCACTGCGGTTAAAATACAATAAAGGTGGCTATAAGAAGGCATAACGATCACGGTTTACCTTCTCATCCTACCTCCTCCTTATGAAAATAATTAGCTAACATTTATAACCTCTAAGAACGATTCTGTCAATATTTATGATGTATTTTCTTATAATTAGATCCGATTATTAAAGTAACGGTCTTCCTTTCCGATAAAGGGCTTAAAGGCGAAGAAAACGTAATAGGGAGATTAGCAAATCACTCGAGACACGCTCTTTAATACACCTTCAACCCTCGACCTACCCCTTTGCAACCCTTAATCTCTTTTGTTCCGGTTTTATTTTTGTGATTCTGTTCTTCTCATCCACATAAACCAATTTGGGATCATGTTTGCCAATCTCGTTTTCTCTGTAGGATGCGAAGCTTGCGATTATCAGGGTGTCCCCCTTCCTTGCGAGATGCGCTGCTGCCCCATTTATACAGATTACCCCTGAGCCACGTCTCCCTTCAATCGCATACGTGTAGAATCTATGGCCATTTGTCACGTTGAATATATGTACCTGCTCATAGGGAACTAAATCGGCTGCCTCCATTAGGTTCTTATCCACCGTTATGCTCCCTTCGTAATCGACGTTAGCCTCCGTAACGGTTGCCCTGTGGATCTTAGATTTAAGAAGAACCCTTTGCATCTCCTTCTCCTCCTTAGAGTCTCGTGTTATCGATAAGCCTAGCCCGGCCAAGCCTTACTGCCACTGCTACCAGGTCTCCTCCCTCCGCCGATTCTTTCGGCTCAAGGGTATCTGGATCGCAGATCTCAAGGTAATCTATAGTGTCGATACCGTTCTCTTGTAGGATGTCTTTTCCAATCCGCTTTATCACTTTTGAATCCCTGAGCCCTCTGTCAAACTCCATTTTTATTTGACTAAGGGCTCTTGAGATGGAAACGGCCCTCTCCTTTTCGTCTTCCGAAAGATAGGAGTTTCTGGAGCTCATCGCCAATCCGTTTTTATCTCTGACGATTGGGTATCCTGTAACCGTAACCTCTAGGTTTAGATCCTTAACCATCCTCTGAACGATCTTTAGTTGCTGATAGTCTTTCTCCCCGAAGAGGGCGAAGTGGGGTTTTACGATGTTAAATAGCTTAAGCACAACCGTCGCCACGCCTCTAAAGTGACCCGGGCGGAAACGCCCACACAGATGCCTTTCGAGCTCTTTAACCTCTACATAGGTTTGGAATCCATCAGGGTACATCTCCCCTACGGTTGGAGTGAAAACGATATCAACTCCGAGGCCATTTATCTTCTCTAGGTCGCCTTCTAGGTTACGGGGATACTCGCTTAGGTCTTCACTCGGGGCAAACTGAGTTGGGTTCACGAATATACTGACTACGAGTACATCCCCCTTTTTCCTGCCCTCGGATATGAGACTGAGATGCCCTTCGTGAAGCGCTCCCATTGTGGGAACGAATGAGATCGTTTTTCCCTCTCCTCTTATCTCATTTGCCACGCTCTGCATCTCTTTTACGGTACTTATGACTCTCAACTGCTCTTCCTCAGTTGTAAGAATGCTCGGCGCCTGGAAAATCGCCTCCCTTTACCTCCCTTATGAAATCCCCCACCGCTTTTGTCATTGCCTCTCTTAGGTTTGCATACCTTTTAACGAATCTGGGAGTCGGCTCAGGCGATAGACCCACGAGGTCGTTTATGACGAGTACCTGGCCATCGCAGAATGCCCCGGCTCCGATTCCTATTGTTGGAATACCTATAGATTCCGTTATTTTTTTTGCGAGTTGCTGAGGGACACTCTCTAGAAGCAGGGAGAATGCTCCGGCCTCTTCTGTGGCCTTTGCGAGATCCAAGAGCCTTTTCGCATCTTCGGCCTCACGGCCCTGAACCCTGTATCCTCCCATTACGTGTATTGACTGGGGTCGGAGTCCGATATGGCCCATAACAGGTATGCCGGCCTTAAATATGGCGTGTATCGTATCTAGGTACTCCTCGTTCGTCTCAAGCTTTACGGATTCCGCACCTGCTTCCTTTATGAATCTTCCGGCGTTTCTTATGGCTTCTTCTTTCGAAGCCTGGTAGGACATAAACGGCATATCACCGCAGAGGTGGGCGTGTTTAACCCCCCTTGAAACGATTTTCGTATGATAGATCATCTCATCCATAGTTACGGGGAGTGTATTAGAGAGTCCCTGAATCACGTTTCCGAGGGAGTCACCGACGAGAACGATGTCCACGCCTGCCTCATCGATTATATTTGCGATGGCGGCATCGTAGGCCGTGACCATAACGATCTTCTCTTCCTGCCTTTTCATCTCCACGAGTCTAGGGACCGTGATCTTTTTCATGGCGTGCGTTTATAAAAAAAAACCAGCTTGAAGGTATTAACCCCTTGGCTGGTCCTCTACGACTCTCCAGGTACGGCTCTTGTTCCGTCCTAATTTTCTATCCAACCCAACCCTCCGTCTCGGTCCTCGAAGAGGATCCAAGCGGCACCCTCATTGGTGCTTATCTCATACGATTACAACTAACGGAAAATAAAGATAAAGAAACCCATATAAAATGTCAAATTCAACCTAGCTTAGGCCCCCTCGATCCATTCCTCACCCCCTTCCCAGACCTCTTTCTTCCATATTGGAACGCTTTCTTTTAGCCTTTCAATGGCGTATCTCGATGCCCTGTAGGCTTCCTCCCTGTGGGATGCGGAAATGGCTATTACCACACTCACCTCGCCAACCCTCAGCCTCCCAGTCCGATGGACTATGGCTATTCTTCTCACGTTCCACCTGTTTTTAATCTCTACTGCGATCCTCTCGAACTCTCTAACGGCCATTTCTCTATAGGATTCGTATTCTAGGTGCTCGATCTCCCTTCCCCTTGATAGCCTCCTTACCGTACCTATAAATACCACTATGGCTCCGGCCTCAATGTCGAGAACACTTCTGATTACCCCTCCGACCCCAATCCTTCGGGGTGTTACTTTGAAAAGACCATAGCGCCCTTTTCCTTTTTTATCTTCTGTCATCTCTTGGCTCATTCGAATCCTTGGCGCTTACTCCTGTATTACCCTCCCTTGATAGCCCAGCCCTCTCAGCTTTATGGCGAGTTTCTCCGCCTCGTATCTTTGTGAAAACTCTCCTATCCTTACCCTGTGGTATGTGCCTCCATCCAGATCGATTGCCTCCACTTTCACGTCGTCAAGAGCGCGTTTCAGTTCTTCCTTTAGACTGATGGCGTTTTCCCTATCCCTGAACGATCCGATCTGAACCGTGTATTTAGGCTCGAAGTAGTCGCCCTTCCTTCCTGGGGCAGAAATTACCTCGACCTTTACCCTAGCCGTTCCCTTTCCTATCATATCGAGTGACTTGGCTGCTGTGTAGGAGAGGTCTATTATGCGTCCTCCAACGAACGGGCCCCTGTCGTTTATCCTTACTATAACGTCCCTTCCGTTTTCCAGGTTTGTAACCCTGACTACGGTTCCTATGGGTAGGCTCTTATGGGCGGCCGTATAGCCATACATGCTGAAGCGCTCACCGCTTGCGGCCTGCCTGCCGTGCTCCTCAATGCCGTACCAAGAAGCGATTCCAGTTTGGGTGTATCCCTCAGGTACCTGAATACCAGCGGATGGATAGCTCCTCCTTGAAAGAGACGCACAGGAAAAAAGGAGGGGAAGGGCTATGAGAATTAGGATCGTTTCTCTTATCATGCGTCGCCTCCCATTCTAACACAGCCGGCCTTTATTCTGAAGGCCTTTTAGTTATGAGGTCGGATAATCCATCTTGGGGTAACGAAACGACCTCCACCTTAACCCTCCCTACACCGCTCCTTATCAGTCCAATCGCTTTAGCCGCAGCGCGTGAAAGGTCTATTATCCGCCTTTTATCAAATGGTCCCCTGTCGTTTATCCTAACGGTGACCTCCTTTCCGTTTCTCAGGTTTGTAACCTTTACCATAGTCCCTAGTGGAAGGCTATTGTGGGCGGCCGTATAATCGTCCATGTCGAAGAGTTCGCCGCTTGCCGTTTTATTTCCGTCTTGTTTAATCCCGTACCATGAGGCCAGGCCCATTTGTGGATATCTATCATTGGATGCGTGGGCCATTATGGAGGGAAAGAACGATGCGGTTATTAATAGAACTGCCTCCATCCTTACCCTCATAGCATCCTAACTTTACCATAAAACCAGTACTTTTTTCCAGAAGCGCTTGAGATTGTGGATGATTAGAATAAACTTAATTAAACCGTCTGAATATCCGGAGATAGAAAGATGCAGGACTTCTTAGAAGAGTTTTCGCTTATAAGGAGGCTTCCTCCTTACGTATTTGCCATAGTAAACGAACTAAAGACCAGGGCCAGGGCGAGGGGGGAAGACATCATAGACCTGGGTATGGGTAATCCCGACCAACCGACACCGAAACACATAGTGGATAAGCTAATCGAGGCCTCAAGGAACCCCAGAAACCACAGGTACTCCGCCTCGGCAGGCATCCCGAAACTCAGGCTTGCTATATGCAATTGGTATAAGAGGAACTACGGCGTCGATCTGGATCCCGAGACGGAGGCGATTGTAACTATAGGTTCAAAGGAGGGGATCTCACACCTCATGCTTTCCATTCTCTCTCCCGGCGATGTGGTCATAGTCCCAAACCCAACGTATCCCATACACAGCTATTCGGTTATTATCGCCAGGGCGGATACAAAAAGCGTACCCCTTACAAGGGATGTGGATTTCATCGGGGCCATAGAGAAGGCCGTAAAGGAGATCTGGCCTAGGCCAAAGGCCCTGATAATCTCTTTTCCCCATAACCCGACAACGAGCGTCGTGGACCTCGGGTTTTTTAAACGGATCTTTGAGCTTGCCAAGGAGTTTGGGCTGATCGTAGTACACGACTTCTCCTATGCCGACCTTTGCTTTGACGGCTACAAGGCACCCAGCTTCCTCCAGGTTCCTGAGGCCAAGGAGGTCGGGGTCGAATTCTTCTCGCTCTCCAAGAGCTACAATATGCCGGGATGGCGTGTCGGCTTTATGGTAGGAAACCCCAGGATAGTGGCCGCCCTAAGGAGGATTAAGAGCTATCTCGACTATGGGATCTTTCAACCGATACAGATAGCGGCGATCTCGGCTCTAAACGGTCCTCAGGGCTGCCTGGATAGCATCAGGGAACAGTATAGGATGAGGAGGGATAAGCTCATAGATGGGCTCTCAAGGGCGGGTTGGGAGATACCAAAACCGAAGGGAACGATGTTCGTATGGGCCGAGATACCGGAGGGATTCAAAAAAATGGGTTCCCTTGAGTTCTCCAAGATGCTTATAGAAAGGGCAAAGGTCGCCGTTTCACCTGGTATAGGGTTTGGGGATCAGGGCGAGGGATACGTGAGGTTTGCCCTCGTCGAGAACGAAAAGAGGATAATGCAGGCCGTGAGGGGGATAAGAAGGGCCTTAAAGAGCTACTAAATCGGTTCTCGGTGGAGGCCATTCCGTTGTCAGAAGAGGGGGCAGGAGTAATTGAGGTTTAGGAATACGTCTCCCCCTGCCTGCTCTCCACCCACCTCGCTCTCCAGGGTTAAGAAGTCAAAGAGCCTGTACTCGACGCGGACGCTATTTGTAGGGATCGGCGTGGTTGTCGAGGTTTGGATGTAGCTTCTCTCATACGCTATGTATAGATCATCGGTTAGGTATTTCCCTATCTCGATTTGAGGGCCCATCTCTCCTCCCGTTACACTTATGACATCGAGTGCGAATTTCTCCCCTACTATGCCCTTTAGCTCTCCTACGGCTATATTACCCAGTATCTCACCGGCCTTTTGCTGGAGCGAGAATCTCTGCCCAGTGCCTAGCTTATCTGAGGATGTCCCGAATAGGAGGTAGGAGAATATGTCAGTCTCCTCCATCGGTGGGTCACTCGAGAGTCTTATATTCGGGTGTCTAGCCGTACCTCCTATGTTTATGAATACGTCTACGTCTGAGACCCTGTATAGGGCCTTGAGGTCAAGAAAGGGGTTGATCTCTCGTGTCCCGGTAAAGCTCACCGTGCCCTCTTCTATCTTAAATAGTTTTCCCAGGAATTCGTATGTCCCTCTTACCGTGTCTATGTTACCCGTGATGATTATCGATTCACCGTACCTTTTATTGATCTCGACTTTCCCTTTAATCTCTATGTTTGCCCCTCTTCCTGTAACCCACGTGTTCCCCGGTATGGATACATTTAAGCCCATAGCCACGCTGTCTTTGAAATAACCCGTCTCTTTTGTGGTCTCGATTGTAAACTCTTCTTCCTCCTCGTCTACGAATTTGATCTCCTCTATCTCTTTTGTGGGTAGATCGGGGATCCTGATGCGTGCCCTTCTCACTTTAACGTTCCCGGTTATATCCGTTTTTCCATAGCTCCCCTTTATCTCCATATCGCCGGAGAGCCTCGCCGTGATTCCCTTGGGTTCAACCTGGAGGTTATCCATATCGCCCTTTATGGTGTAGGATAGTCTGCCAAGGTCTATATCTCCTTTCAGGCTTCCCCTTCCCCCCTCGGTTCCGACCTCAAGCCCAATCAGTCCCTTTTGCCCTTGCATCTCTATAAGACCGTTTGTAACCCTGATCTCGTTTCTTAAAGAATGAACCCTTAAGGACACGTCTTGGAGTTTAATCTCGCCGTTGACGTTCGGG
The DNA here is from genome assembly GCA_964636885.1 of uncultured Spirochaetia bacterium. Lineage (GTDB taxonomy): Bacteria > Desulfobacterota_D > UBA1144 > Nemesobacterales > CSP1-2 > CAZWVA01. The sequence goes on along the minus strand of CAZWVA010000004.1, from coordinate 18,019 downwards.
TTCCTTACACTTCCAGATGCCCTTAGATCTATAACCGCCGTTCCTTGTATGTCTTTTATCTCCCCGTTTAGGCTGGCAAGCGGACTGAGATCGACGCCGCTCGATCTTAGGGTGAGATCAAAGGTCGCCTCCTTTAGGTTTTTCCCTATTTCCCTGAGGTTTAGGTCTACCTTGGCTTCGCCTGCTGCGGAGAGTATATCTCTACTTTTTTCCCTTATGTCTAGGTTGAGACTGAGATCCCTATTTAGATAGGAGAGGTTAAGGGTTGTGCTGTCTCCTTTAAGCCCTCTAAATCGCAGGTTTAAGGCGCTTAGTCTGGTCTCTATCCGCGGGTTTTCTAGGGAGCCCTTGAGGTTGATCTCTCCAGAAGCGATTCCCTCTACCGGGTTTTCAAAATCGAGTACCTGAGAGATATCTAGAAGGTTTATCCTCCTTAACTCCAGATTAACACCTATTATGCCGCTAGAATCGATGCTCCCATCCCCTGAAATCGAATTCTCACCGTAGTAGAGGTTAAAGGATCTAACGGTCAGCCGTTTTGTGGAAACCGTTAGGTTTATGGCTTCTCTATTCTCGATCACCCTGTCCTTCAGGTTTAGTCTGACCCTCTGAATGGCGACCTTTTTCTCTTCGCTTTTGATGTCCGTGAGCCTCAGTTCGATTCCGTATCTTCTTTCTCGGTTTTCAATTATTGAAATATTCCCACTTACCTCCCTTCCCATGCCCCTTGCCCGAAGAGCCGCGCTCTCTATGTCTCTATCTCGGATCTCGATCCCCATCAGGTTCCCCTCTATATCGAGTTCTGGGTTCTCGATACTTATAACACCGCTCCCCCTTAGATCGATGGATCTAACCCGGATGTCCCTTTTATAACCGAAATCTGAAATCATGGCAGATACCGTGACCCTAGGGTTTTTGATCTCTCCGCTTACCCTTCCCTCCGCCCTGAGGGAGCCCCTCAGGGCAAGGGTGGATGAGAACCTCGATACGAGGTTTAGGTCTTTAACCGAGATCTCGTATTTAAAATCCGTTCCCCTTTTCACCTCCCCCACCTCCTTTGCCCTGAATTCAAAGGAGTCTGAGGTTAGATAAAGGGACCTTACGGCCATCCAATTGTCTTTATAGGAGACGTCTATATCCCCTCTTCTGAGGTTTACGCCGAAGACGGTTGATGTAAGAACCTCTCCCTGAATGGTGATGGCTAATCCGTCGAGTAGGTTGCCACCTAGAGGTATGGAGCCATTTAATTTGAGGCTGGAGTTTATGTTGCTTGAGTATTTCTCGTCGTTAAGTATAGAGGCTAGGTCTAGACCGCTTAGATCGGAGTCTAAGTCGAACCTTATATAGGATCTCGTGCCCTTTATCATCCCCTTTAGATCGAGGAGCCCTAACTTATCCCCTTTTACCCGGAGCTTGTCTATACTTACCCTGGCCTCCAGTTCTCCTATCTCCTTCCATCTTCCTTCCACATCTAGGTCTGCGCTAAGACTCGCCTTTGGCCCTCTATTTAGGGCGTCGGGTCTTTTCCCTATAAGGGAGATGATATCGGGAACCCCAACCTCCTTTAACGATACGTTAAAGTCGAACCCGTTCTCCCCCTCCTTTTTGAGTATCCGATCTAAGAGGGCGCTACCCTTAAAGGACATCTCTCCGAACTCGGTTTTTACCTCTCCCCCCTTCGCCTCTAATCTTGTTCCCGTCATCTTAACGCTTTCAATGGAACCCCGGAACCTCTTCCCCATGATTTCCGAATCGGGTAGTTTAATCCTCGCCTCCGCGTCTATGTTTTCTAGGCCCTTGTAGATCCCTCTACCCTCCGCCTCTATGTTTAAAACCCCTTTTTCTATCTTGAAACCGTAGACCGCCCCTTTAAATTCGAACTTCGGTTCCTTAAGATCCTGCGCCCTTCCCTCGAATCTCACCTCCGCTCCATTTAGGTTGGCTTCTAGGCCTTTAATCTCGACCCCGTTTCTCGTATAGGCGGTCTTTGCCGAAAGCCCCTTTATATCGATTCCGTGAGGGGATATCACTAGATCCGCCTTTTTTAGGTTGAGCTCTATTTTCTTTGTTATGTTGAACATATTGAGGGAGAAGCCGAGTTCCTCTATGTCGATCTCGGTAATCCTTTTTTTGATCCTATCCTCCACCCTGATCTTGGCGTCTTTAAAGAGGGAGTGTCGGAGAATGAAGGTCCAATCCGGAGGCTCTCTCGTTCCCCTTTCCTCTTCTTTTTTCTCCTTCCTTCCGCCTATTCTCCTGAAATTCCAGTTTCCACTTTCGTCTTTTACTAGGTTTATCTTTAAACCCATAACCGAGATGTCGTCTATGGGAACCACTTTGCTAAAGAGCATCGAACTAGTAAGCATGAGGGATGGGGAGTATCTCAACGAGGCCTCCTCAAAAGACACGAATGGCTCTCCATCAATCTCAAATGAAACGTCTTTTAATGAGATGCCGCGGACGGGATCGATATCGATCTCCCCTATGGTAAACCCCTGTTTTGTGGCACTACTTACAGCCTTCTCCAAGAGGTTTTTTATGGTCCTTCTCGAATAGGCGGTCTGAAGAAGGAAAGAAATCGCCAGGATTGCGAGTATTAATAACGCAAGGAGAACTCCAATCGTTTTTAGAACCCTGGATCTCATGGGCTTTAAGGATTATAACACAACCCGGTTCCAAAGGGGTGAAGAAAGACCTATCCGATCCCCGGTTGATGGGGCTCTCTATTAGATGGATCCAATGTCGGAAGGTCTTAGAAGGACCACTTGTAGATGTTAGGAGAAGTCCGATGTCCCTCGGACTTCCCCCTAAGGTCTCTCCCATGGGAGACCTAATACCGATTGCGTTTTTTGGGTGATCTGCGAAGGCGGCATGCTAGTAACGTTATTACCGTTACCAGGATGCCGCTTCCATGATCCGGGTCTTCGTATTCACCTGTGGGTTCTAGGTACAAAAACTGCTTTTCGCACTTGGTTGGCTCCGGTTCTCTGTATTCTACACTCTCAGTCATACCGTTATCTCCTTTTCTGGTTTGCTATCACTCTATGCTGGTTTACTATCAAATCATTTTGCCAAGACCAAGTCAACTAGACCTTTGATGTATTTCCATATAGGGAAAACCTACTCTTTTTCAAGCACCCTACTACTTTTGTTTTAGTCCGAAAGTAAGGCTTTTTTCCACTAGCGGCTTTCTTTTAATCTGGATTTCCCGTCTAGTAGTGAAAAGATCCATCATGGCTTTGCTTGCTCGATCTCGATCGGGTTCTCGATAAAAAGTACATGATTGCGGCTTGTTAGGACTACATCCGCCCGCCGCTTAGATAGCCTTGCGTGATAGACAAACCGCTAATGAGATGGGTTCCCTGCGATCCTGAAAACCCAGTCTTTAGTTAGTCTATTGGGTGCTTAATCGTGCGCCTTCGACTCCTAATCCCATCGGGATTGATCTGTGATTAAGGAACCCTCCGCCCTAGAACGCGTGTCCGATGCTTAGGAAGAACTGAAACCTTCCTATTCCGGGCTCCGGGTTAAGGGCGTATCCCACGTCCACCCTGAGCGGTCCTATTATTGTGTTATACCTGAGTCCCGTTCCAATGGCATACTTGATATCACCCAGTTTGAAATCGAACCCCTTTTCGTAGACGTTTCCGTAGTCGAGGAAGGCAACCCCACCAAAATCCCTGTAGATTGGAAACCTCATCTCAGCGCTACCGAGGAGGAGTGAATTGCCACCTACTGGGTCCTCGTTTCTATCGAGTGGGCCGAGCTTCCTAAAGGGAAAGCCCCTCATAGTCGTGCTTCCGCCAGCAAAGAACCTTTTAAAGATAGGGATACCGAGCGTATCAGTATCACCAAAGGGCTGTATGAATCCCAGTGTGAATCTCTTTGCGAGAATAACGTTATCAAAGAGCCTCTTATAGCCCTTAAGCTCAACCGTGCCCAGTAGGTAGTTTACGTCCGACCCCAGTGCCTCAAAGGAGGACTCGACGCCGATAGTGGCCACGGTGCCGTGTTTCGGGTTAAAGATGCTGTCTGTTGTGTTTCTCTCCAGACCGATGTTAAAGAGGGTTAGAAAGAAGTCCCTCTCCTTTATAAATTCCTCTGTCGCGTTTGATATATTCGACAATTGGGAGTGTTGGGCGCTGAAAGAACCAAAGGCGCTAAATACGCCTGCAAGCCTCTTTCTCACCCCCGCCGTGCCTATGATGTTCTCTGAGCTAAAGCTTGGGAAGTCGTCTCTATACAGACTGAATATGCCGGTAAGCTCTGAGTCCTTCCCGATTAGATAGGGCTGAATGAATCTCGCCTCTGCCCTTTGTGTTATAGATGAAAACCTACCCGACACCTCAAGCCTCCTTCCACCGCCGAATAGGTTTCTCTGAGTCCCGACTATTTGCCCCCTGAATCTGTCCTCTGTACCGTATCCTATCCCTATCTTCACAGTTCCGGGCTTCTTCTCCTTTACCCTTATGACGGTATTTACGGTTCTTTTCCTCTCGTCGAAATCCGTATCGATTAGGGCTGAACTGAAGAGATCGAGTTGAAAGACCCTAGACCTCGTATCATCCAGTTTTCTTATAGAGTAGATTTCTCCTTCACCGAATGTGATCTCACGCCTGATTACCTCTTCCTCTACCCTCTTATTCCCCTCTATCTTTATGGAGCCGAACCTGTAGAGTGGGCCTGGTTTTATTCTGAATGTAACCTTAGCCCATCTTTCCTTCCTGTTTACAAGCGCCTCTCCCTTAACATCGGCCTTTGGATACCCGATTTCGGATAACACGTTTAGTATTGCACCTTTTGTCTCCTGGTACTTTATCGGGGAAAAGGCTTTGTCGGTTTTAAGCGCTATGGAATCAAGGATTTTTTTTCTAACCTCTTCGTTCCCTTCTATGTCTACATTCAACTCTCTCAGGATAACGGGTTTTCCCTCTTTGATCTCTATCGTGATCTCTACCCTGTCCTTCCTTTCGTTGTACTTGAGACTGTACTCCGCCATTGCATCGTAATATCCGTTATTCGCATAGAGCCTTTTTATCCTGATCATGTCGTCTTTTAGTATCTCTTCGTCGAATACGGGCCTTTTTATCCAGGGCTTGATCGAGGGAAACTCCGTTCCTATCTTCTCCTTTATCTCCTTCTTGGATACGACTCTTGCGCCTCTTATCTTAACCTTTGATATCCTTACCGAGTTTGAACCGTTTTGACCGGAGGTTGAACCTGCGTGGAGAAAGAAGATAAGAAAAAAGGAGACTAGTGTAAGTGGGATTATTCTCGGTCTTCTCATCTAACAAGGTGACAAGGCGAGACTCGTTATCTTTGAAGCGGATAGAGCCTTGAACCTTAATTATGCATACATAGTTCCAGTATTCAAGCTTGCATACGTCGTTCCTTATTCATGAAACCCAATGCAACTGTGGTATTCGTATCGGCTTAAATACTCACCTTCTCTCTCGCCTCAAGGACCTTATTCACTATCGCCTCCACGTTTTCTTCATCCACAAATGGGGAGAGGATGAAGGATTTAAGCCCTACAATGGGCTCCCCGTATGCGGTATGACGGTAACAATCGGTAAGGGAAAGGACGACTCCTCTTCCCTCCATCGCTTCCCTGTGAACGTAATCCGCTATGAGGCGATTATACTCGTTATGGCGAAGAAGGGTGTCCCGAAAGGAGGGATCGTTTATCTCCTGATCCTTGATCTCAAACGTATCGACCCCGTCTGGATAAGCCCGGAAGATGGTTACGGTGCCGAAGTTATCCCGGTTAAGCACCGTGGTGTAGGCATGCCCCTCAAGGTGCTCGCGAAGGAGCTGCGCCATTTCTACTATGTGTCCAAGGATCGCCTGAAAGCCCTCCTTTCCGAATAGCCTCAGGTTTGAAAGGGCGGCAAGTACACCCGTGCCCGCCCGCGAGGTCTCCATCGTATACATCCCGGGGCGGTGCTCTCCAAACTGGTATAGGTATGGCATACTCTCCTGGCTCCTCAGAAGGAGTTTAAGGTCGTCTCTGCTTTTAAAGAGCACAAGGCTTGAAACGTAGGGGGTAAAACCCGTCTTATGGAAGTCAACGCCAACCGAATCGGCAAGATGGAGATGCCGGATCCTGTGGCAGGCCCCTGCGAGGGCTCGAACCGTACGAGGACGGAAGCCCAGTGGGTTCTCCTCAAAAGGGTAATCGTTAAACACGGACCACGCCCAGCCGATTACGGCATCTGCGTGTATGTGTGGGCAATAGGGCAATCGGAACTCCTCTACAAGCTCGTTTCTTAGCTTTACCACCTCTTCCAGATCGTCGAGACCGAAGGCGTCTGTTGTACCCATGGTGCAGATGAAGCCCGCTATCTTCCTCCCTTCTGCCAAAACCCCGCGTGCCG
>CAZWVA010000004.1:9170-11625 GCA_964636885.1 uncultured Spirochaetia bacterium | reverse complement strand
CCCTGCGTAAGGACGGGATGTCTATCTCGTTCCTTGTGTTTGTGGGGATGGTTATGAGGTTCTTCGTGCCTAGACCAAGCCAGCCAGCGGCGTTAAATCGGCAGTAGTGGCTACAATCGCTTGCGAAGATAACGGCGTCCTCCCTTACCCCGTTTTCCATGGCATTGGGGATGGCCTTTTCTATTCCCACCTTCATCCCGTAGAATGTGGTTCCCGTGCCCCCAAACGTGAATACCCCGGATGATTCTTTGGGATCGTATCCAATTAGGGCGGAGGTCATGGCCGCGACCTCTACCTCTGCGAGTGCCACCCTGTGACTGTACTCGTCCCAGGCGAGATTCGGGTTATAGAGCTCGGCAAGCATCATTCCTATAAGTGATGCAATGGAAGGGGGTGGCACGACGTTTTGCTGTGTGCGCGGATGCCCCCAGATGGTCATCCCTTCAAGGTATCTTACGAGGAGTGGAGTTACCTCCTCTAAAGACGACGACCCTTCGGGCAGGCGCGCCCTCCTTGCGGCCTCATAGTCCAGCGGCTCGCGCTTTCCGAGTACCGGAAGCTCGCTCTTTAGAGCGTCCACCCCGTCTAGGGCCCGCATGACCGTGTGCACCATGTATGAGTCGTGAACCCGGTTGCTTACGGGCTGGGGGAATGTGAGCCTCATCTTATCTAGGATCTTGCGGTACGGCACAGACATCTATCCATTTCCTCTTTTCTTGGTCTTGGGAAAGTATAGCCCAAGTTGAACCAGGGGCAAGCCGTCTTTGTCTCTTTGACACCGGGTCGCTAATCGTATAGAATTTATATGTTCTTTGTAGTTGCTTAGCCGCGGATTCAATGCAAAAGAGACGAATAGGCCGTTGATTAATCCCCCGTCATCTGAAGAGAAAAAAACCGGATAGAAAGGGGAGGATATCTCTCTTTGTATGGATCCGTGCTTGCCCTTGTGGTCTATAGCATCTTATATATAGAGGTATTAGGAGGTTTCTATTTAAATGGCGACAGCTTCACAGATACTCCCCGTAAACATAGAAGACGAGATGAAGGAGTCCTATCTCAGCTACTCGATGAGCGTCATAATAGGGCGCGCCCTTCCGGATGCGAGGGACGGTCTAAAGCCGGTTCACAGGCGTATCCTCTACGGCATGTACGAATTGGGAAACGAGTGGAATAAGCCCTACAAAAAATCCGCAAGGATAGTTGGAGACGTCATGGGTAAGTACCATCCCCACGGGGATGCCGCAATCTACGATACGCTCGTTAGAATGGCCCAGGACTTTTCCATGCGTTATCCGCTTATAGACGGACAGGGGAACTTCGGCTCCATTGACGGAGATCCACCTGCCGCCATGCGCTATACGGAGGTAAGGCTTGCGAGGATAGCAGGGGAGATGCTGGACGACATAGAAAAGGAGACGGTGGAGTTCGTTCCCAACTACGATGGAAGCGCCGTCGAACCCCTGGTTCTTCCGGCGAAGATACCTAACCTCCTTCTAAACGGCTCTTCCGGGATCGCAGTCGGTATGTCAACCAATATCCCGCCCCACAACCTGGGTGAGCTTGTGGATGCTATAATAGCTCAGATAAAAAACCCCTCTATATCTCTCGATGAGCTTATGAAACACCTTCCCGGACCAGATTTTCCCACGGGAGGTTTTATATGCGGAAAGGATTCCATAAGGGAGGCCTATGCCACGGGAAGGGGGATCATAAAGATCAGGGCAAGGGCAAGGATCGAGAAACAGAAAAAGGGAGAAAAGGAAAGCATAATCATAACCGAGATCCCCTTCCAGGTTAATAAGGCTAAGCTCATAGAGCGGATAGCAGAGCTCGTTAAGGAAGAGAAGATAAAGGCCATCTCAGACATCCGAGACGAATCTGATAGAGAGGGAATAAGAATCGTTGTGGAGGTAAAGAGAGGGGAGAATTCAGAGGTCGTCTTGAACCAGCTCTACAAACATACCCCTATGGACACCTCCTTTGGGATAATAATGCTTGCCCTTGTGAGAAATCAACCGAGGATACTTCCTCTAAAGGACCTGATAGCCCAGTTCATAGACCATAGAAAGGAGGTCGTAACCAAGAGGACCCAGTACGAGCTTCGTAAGGCCGAGGAAAGGCTTCACATATTGGAGGGTCTTAAGATCGCCCTCGACCATCTGGACGAGGTTATCTCTCTGATTAGAGCTTCGGAAAGCCCCCAGGAGGCGAAGGAGGGGCTAATAAAGAGGCTTTCCCTCTCTGACAGGCAGGCCCAGGCTATACTCGATATGCGCCTCCAGAGGCTAACCGCCCTTGAGAGGGAGAAGATAATAGAGGAAAGGGATGAGTTGATTAGAACCGTAAGGCGTCTAAAGGAGATCCTGGAGAAGGAGCAGCTCATTCTAGATATTATCGTTGGGGAGCTTGAGGATATAAAGAACCGTTACAACGACGAGAGGAGAACGGAGATTAT
>CAZWVA010000004.1:0-9154 GCA_964636885.1 uncultured Spirochaetia bacterium | reverse complement strand
CGACATATCAATCGAGGATCTCATTGCTGATGAGGACATGGTTGTAACGATAACCCATGAGGGCTACATAAAGAACACTCCTCTTAGCGTTTACAGGAGCCAGAGAAGAGGCGGAAAGGGGAAGACCGGGATTACCACAAAGGATACGGATTTTGTAGAGAACATATTCGTGGCTTCCACACACAGTTACGTCCTCTTCTTTACCAACCTCGGAAGGTGCTACTGGCTAAAGGTCCATGAGATTCCGGAGGCAGGGCCTTCGGCCAAGGGAAAGGCCATAGTTAATCTCCTAGACCTTTCTTCTAGTGAGAAGGTGGCTGCTGTTCTTCCGGTTCGCGAGTTTAGGGAGGGTCAGTTCATCGCCATGGCTACAAAAAACGGCATAGTGAAAAAGACCGAACTCATGGCCTACTCAAACCCGCGGGCAGGCGGAATAATAGCCGTGAACGTGAAAGACGGTGACGAGCTAATAGGGGCTGCCATTACAAACGGGAACAACGAGATACTGCTTACCACCCGCTTCGGCCAGGCTATAAGGTTTCATGAGGAGGAGGTAAGGGATATGGGGAGGACGGCTACCGGGGTTATAGGGATAAGGCTCGATGAGGGGGATGAGGTCGTGAGCCTTGAGGTTATCCAGAACCAGGACGCCCAGATCCTTACGGTTGCCGAGATGGGATATGGAAAGAGAACCCCTGTCTCTGAGTACCGCCTTACGGGACGGGGAGGCAAAGGCGTTATGACGATTAAAACCACGGAGAAAAACGGTCGCGTCGTCGGGGCGTTTCAGGTGACAAATGACATGCAGGTTATCCTCATTACGACACACGGCAAGGTAATACGGATGGAGGCCTCCCAGATAAGCGTCTACGGAAGGGGCACCCAGGGGCTTAAGCTCATTGACCTTGAGCCTGGGGAGAAGGTGGCCGCCGTGGCCAAGGTCGTTGAGAGGGATTAACGACGAGTAATTACCGCCTCCTATTGGACATGGTAGAGGGATTTGCCCTTGGTTTCCCTTCTGATAAACTTACTACCCTATGATCCGAGAGATAGAAAACGTCTTTATTGACTTTCCTGACTACAGGTGCTTTGCATGCGATCCCAGAAACGATCTTGGGCTTAGACTCAGGTTCTTTGCCGATGACGAAAGGGGAGAGGTCTTTACAAGGATAAAACCGGAAGGGCATCTTGCGGGATTCCCCGGCATCCTCCATGGCGGTGTTCAGTGTGCCCTAGTCGATGAGGTGGCCTTCTGGGCGATGTTCGATAAACTCAGGAAAATCGGCGTCACAGTTAAGATAGATATGGATTTTCTGAGTGCGGTTAGAACCTCTTCTCTGCTCGAGGTAAGGGGTAAGATAGAGGAGATTCAGGGGAGAAGGGTTTTTGTGAATGTCAATATACTCGATGATGAGGGAAGGGCATCTACCCGTGCTAGGGTAGTCTACTATATCCCCAAGAGGGAAGCGGTGTTCAGGATAATGGGAAGGGAGAGGTTTAAAGAGGAGTTCTTAAGGTATCTGGATGACTGAGGGGTTTTCAGGAATTAGGATCCAAAGGGATAATGCCAGATGATTAAACTCTACGATCATCCGCTTTCGGGAAACTGCTATAAGGTAAGGCTCACCCTAAGCCAGCTTGGGGTGGAGTATGAGAGGATAAACCTGGATATATTTAATGGGGAGCAGAATAGGCCTGAGTTTACCGCTCTAAATCCGAATAGAAAGATCCCGGTTCTTGTGGATGGGGATTTCGTCATTTGGGAGTCAAATGCGATACTCCTCTATCTGGGGAGGAGGCTCTCCCCAAACCGTCTCTATTCGGAGGATCCCAAGACATTTGGTCTAATAACCCAGTGGCTTTTCTTTGGTAAAACTACAATTGACCCCACCCTTGCAAGGGCGCGTTTTATGACTAGGTTCGTTTCCGCTGAGAAACGGGATGAAAAGGAGCTTGCATCACTCCGTGAGGGAGGTAAAGCGGCCCTTGGGATTCTAAACGACCGTCTCAGGAAGGGCGATTTCCTTGCGGGTTCTTATTCGTTGGCGGACATTGGGTGTTATGCATACGTGAGCACCGCCGAGGAGGGCGGTATTAGCCTCTCCCCATTCCCGGCAGTCGTAGACTGGTGCGACCGGATACAGTCTCAACCCGGTTACGTGCCCATGTACTGAGTGAGGCGCCTTTCGAGGTCTTTTCAAGGTGCTCCTTTGGCAAGGATGAAATTGGGAAATGGGAAGGTGTTGTAAGTTCCTAGAATTATTGGCGTCCCCGGCGGGATTTGAACCCACGACCCCAGGATTAGGAATCCTGTGCTCTGTCCTGCTGAGCTACGGGGACTCTCGGATCTATATAGACGTCAAATACCCCTAAGCGACCGCTTTATTATATCCACTGCCCGAATGGGTGTCCATAATAGTATCTGACTTTAAGCCTTATTTCTAGAACCCGGTCTCATAAATAGTACCCGTCATATCGGGTAAAACGAGGCATCTCGGATTTATGTATTTAATGGGATCCTTCAGTCACTTCATTCAGAATGGCATAATGGTTATCTAAACCACCCTGGAGATGAAGGAATCCGGTTGTCGTGGACGGTTTCGCTTCCTCGATCGAGAGGGCTTGGGTTGGAAATCTACGGTGATATTGGGGTATCGATCGATTTGACAATCGGATAGAAATTAGGCAAAAATAACTTGCTTTATATATTGGGAGGTTTAAAGATGCAGGCGGTTATTAGAACTGGTGGAAAGCAGTATAGGGTAAAGCCCGGTGACGTTATAAGAGTAGAAAAAATCACGGGAAATCAAGGTGATACGGTTGAATTTAGTGAGGTCCTTATGGTATCCGATAACGAGGGTGCGGTCAAAGTGGGTTCTCCCCTCGTAGGTAGCGCCCTAGTGAGGGGCAGGATTCTACGAGAAGAAAAGGGCAAAAAGGTAATCGTATTCAAGTTTAAAAGAAGAAAGGGGTATAGGAGAAAGAAGGGACATCGTCAGGTTTATACCCGTGTTGAGATAACCGATATAGTGAGTTAGGAGGTGACCTATGGCTCATAAAAAGGGTGGGGGGAGCACGAGTAACGGAAGGGATAGTGTTGGAAAGAGGTTGGGTATAAAGAGGTTTGGTGGAGAGATCGTAAGATCGGGAAATATCCTGGTGAGACAAAGAGGAACAAAATACCATCCTGGAAAAAACGTAGGCCTTGGAAGGGATTTTACGCTATTTGCCCTTGTTGATGGAACCGTGAGATTTGAAAGGTTTGGTAAAGACAAAACAAGGGTAGAGGTAGAGCCTTTATCGAGTTGAATCCCCTTTTCATAGCGAGTTATAGAGATCGCCTTTTGTATCTCGTTGTAGACCCCGTTCTATCCCGGTTTAAGATCGTAGATAGGTCTTAGGGTCTCTAACGCCCTGTCCGACTCATATACGGGCCTGCTTGACCCCACTGCTTTACTACCTGGATTTTACTTTGTATTATGAATGGGTCTTCTCTTTAGACGTGGGTGTTTGAGGAATCGTCCTTACGGAGAAACCGATCGGCCACCGGTGTCTTCAAACCGGTAAAAGGAGGCATCGAGTTATGGATTTAAGCAGGATAAGGGATTTTGGCGCCAAGGGTGGAATGATGGTGGTCTTAATCACTATACTGGTATCTGTTTCTGTCTCCGTCTTTAGCCATTTCTTCTACTCCTCTCGATTCTTAGAATCCAAGGCGGGTGAGATTCAGACGCTTCTTGTAAACGGAAGGGATTTCTCCCAGGTTGCAAAGGATATATTAAACGTAAGGTCTGACGTCGCTTATATTAGACTGCTGGACGAAAATGGGGTTCTTAAAGAGAGCCTCGGTGGAGAAAACGGAAAAGGGGTAAAGGAGTTTAAATCACGTATGCCTGGGGGGGATACCGTTATATTGGGCCTTAGGGAATCCAAAGGAGGAGGGTCTATCTTCTACCCACTTCTCTGGAGCGTCGCAGTAGGAGGGGTGATCGCTGGTGTCTGTTTCCTTGTGCTTTCCCTTTTCTCTTCCGATCAAAGCGTTTATCTTGAAAGGCTTATTACGATGATGAAGCGGGTCTCTCGTGGGGATCTTACGGCCAAGCTCGATATGGATGAATCCATATACGGTGACACTACGATTGTGAGGGTTTTTGAGAGCTTTAACCAGATGGTTGATCAGTTAAGGAAGAAGGAGGAGATGGTAAGAGAACATTCCGGATTTCAACCGACTGTGGTTGTTTCAGATATAAGGGAGCATATAAAGTCCAGGAGGGTAGTGGCGTTTGTTGCAAAGATATCGGACTTCAAAGAACTCTCTACAAAACTGGGTTCGGCTGAGTTCTCGTCCTTTCTTACCGAGTATAGAAAGGCGGCTTCTTCCATAATATCCGACTACGGTGGCGTGGTGGAGGCACTTCTTCAGGACGAAATCGTCGCGCTTTTCAACGTCCCTGACGAGCAGGACAGTCCTGAGCTAAGGGCCATATCCGCCGCCGTCGAGATCCTTCAGGTCCTAGGAAACATGAGCAGGCAGAGAAGGATCGAGGGTAAAAGCACGATAAGCGGGAAGATAGGAATAGACGAAAAGAACATACAGTTTTATACCGAGTCCGGGATACCCCAGAGCGTAAAGGAGGTAATCGCACTTGCAAGAGGGATATCCGAAAACGCCCCTCTCTGGAAGGTCATAGTGTCGCGCCAGGTCTATGAATATGTGAGTGACCACGTAGAGGTAAGCGAGATTCCTGAGGGTAATGGAAAGCTGTTTTCGATTGTCGCGGTAGAGGAGGGGGCGATTCGTCTGTAGTTGGTTGCAGGGGTTTTCCCTTCCGGTTGGTCGTCTCTTTTTTGAACCGTTTGATTTTAAGTGTTAAAATTTAACAGTTAAGCTCGTTAAAAGGGCGTGTTTAACGAGGGGCTTTGGTTATACCCGGGCACTTAGGGTTGAATCCGGAAAATGCAGAACATTAAAGATCTGAGTCCAAATGAATTGGAGGAGTTTATCGTCGGTCTCGGCGAAAGGCCCTATCGTGCGCGCCAGGTGGGAAGGTGGATATACAAGAAGGGTGTAACCTCGTTTGATGATATGACCGACCTTCCTAAAGGCTTTAGGGAGACCCTTAAGGAAACCGCCTCGATCCCGTCTCTAAACCTCGTTCAGTATCGGGTCTCCCAAGATGGTACAAGGAAGTACCTATTCGAGCTCTCGGATGGAAACCGAATAGAGAGCGTCTTGATCCCCGATAACGGCAGGTTTACATTGTGTGTCTCCTCCCAAGTTGGATGTGCCCTTGGGTGTACGTTCTGCCTTACCGGAAGGGTCGGAAAGATAAGGAACTTAAGCCCTTCTGAGATACTCGATCAGTTTCTCCAGGTAAGCGGTCTTAGTCCTCAGCCGATTACAAACATAGTGTTTATGGGGATGGGCGAGCCATTGGATAACCTTGAGAACACGGTAAGGGCTCTCCAGACGTTCACTCATCCGGATTTTATCGGGTTCTCACCCAAGAAGATAACGGTTTCAACCTCGGGATTGGTTCCCAAGATTAGGGAATTGGGTGAGAAGGTATCTGTGAACCTCTCTGTGTCTCTAAACGCTCCAACCGATGATTTGAGGAGCCGGATTATGCCTATAAATAGAAGGTATCCTATAAAGGAGCTGATAGAGGAGAGCAGAAGGTTTCCGATGCCAAACAGGAAGACCCTAACATTTGAGTACGTGCTCCTTAAAGACGTAAACGATTCTGAGAGGAATGCAAGGGAGCTTGGGGAACTCCTTAGAGGTGTCAGATGCATGGTGAATCTTATTCCATTTAACGAGGCTCCACCTCTACCCTATGAATCATCCCCCGAGGCAAGGGTGATGCAGTTCCAGAGGATCCTAATCGGCTATGGGCTTAACGTAAGGATAAGAAAGAGCCGTGGGCGTGATATACTGGGGGCGTGCGGACAGCTTGCCGCCGAGTATCCGCTTATGATCAGAAAACGTGAGAGGGTTTCAAGATAACTAAAAGGCGATGAAAGGTTCAGAGGTAAGACGGATATTCCTTAAATTCTTTGAGAGCAGGGGGCACACGGTTGTAAAGAGCTCTTCTCTAATACCCAAGAGTGACCCTACTCTCCTCTTTACAAATGCGGGAATGGTGCAGTTTAAGGATGTATTCCTTGGACTCGAGAAGCGTCCCTACAAGAGAGCCACCTCTTGTCAAAAGTGTGTGCGTGCAGGCGGGAAACACAACGATCTTGAGAACGTGGGATACACTGCAAGGCACCACACGTTCTTTGAAATGCTGGGGAACTTTTCGTTCGGTGATTACTTTAAGCGTGAGGCGATCCGGTTTAGTTGGGAGCTGATCATGGAGGTCTATGGGCTTTCCAAGGACAGACTCCTTGTTACCGTTTTTAGGGAGGATGACGAGGCCTTCCAGATATGGAATAAGGAGATCGGACTTCCCGAGAGCCGTATCTTTCGTATGGGGGAAAAGGACAATTTCTGGGCGATGGGTGATACAGGCCCCTGTGGGCCTTGCTCGGAGATTGTAATTGATCAGGGGGAGGCCTTTGGTTGTGGAAAACCGACCTGTGGGGTGGGTTGTGACTGTGACCGCTATCTTGAACTCTGGAACCTCGTTTTCATGCAGTATGACAGAGACCCTTCTGGAAACCTCACCAGGCTTCCAAATCCGAGTATCGATACGGGGATGGGACTTGAGAGGATAACCGCCGTGCTTCAGGGGGTAAAAAGCAACTACGAGACCGACCTCCTTCGCGGGATCATATCCGGGGTTGAGGAGATGGTGGGAAGGCCCTATGGGGAGGATCCATCCTCCGATGTGTCGATGAGGGTGATTGCGGATCACTGCCGTGCCGTGACCTTCCTCATCTCCGACGGTGTGTTTCCATCGAACGAGGGACGCGGATACGTGCTAAGGAGGATCCTAAGGCGTGCGGTTCGCCACGCAAGGACGCTCGGTATTAAGGAGCCCTGTCTCTTTAAACTCACCTCCAGGGTAGAGGAGATCATGAAGGATGCTTATCCCGAACTCGAAGAGAGGCTGGGCTTTGTAATGGAGGTTGTGAAGAACGAGGAAGAGAGGTTCTTTGAGACGATAGACAGGGGGCTTGAGCTCCTAAACGTGGAGATCCAGAGGCATAGGGAAGAAGGGGTTCTCCCGGGTGAGGTTGTCTTTAAGCTCTACGACACATACGGGTTTCCGGTGGATCTCACTGAGGATATAACTAGGGAAAGCGGACTCTCTTTGGATTATTCCGGATTTGAAAAGGAGATGGAGAGGCAGAGGGAGAGATCGAGACGTGCCTGGAAGGGATCGGGTGAAGAGGAGGTCCCTCTTTACAAGGAGTTTACCTCTGGCGGGCTTATGGTCGAGTTTACTGGGTATGAGAGGACAAGAGACACCGGAAGGATAACGGCTATAATTAGAGGAGGTGTACTGTCTGACAGCGCCAAAGAGGGCGATATGGTAGAAATCATAACCGATAGAACCCCCTTTTACGGTGAATCCGGGGGACAGGTGGGCGATAAGGGGATCATAGAGGGAGAAACTGGTATAGCCGAGGTGGTAGATACCAAAAAACCCCTTCTTAATCTCATAGTCCACCATGCCGTTATAAAAAAGGGAACGCTCTGGGTGGGAGATAAGGTGGAACTCCGTGTGGATGAGCGCCATAGATACGGGGCAAAGACCCACCATACGACTACACACATGCTCCATGCGGTTTTGAGGGAGGTTCTAGGAACCCATGTGAGGCAGGCGGGTTCCCTTGTTGCACCTGGGAGACTGAGATTCGACTTTACGCATTTCTCGGCGATAGATGACAAGACGATGCGGGTTATAGAGGACATAATAAACGACAGGGTGAGATGGGATGACAGGGTTGTAACTGAGACCGATGTCCCATACGAAGAGGCGATAAAAAGCGGGGCTATGGCGGTATTCGAGGAAAAATACGGTGATAGGGTCAGGGTAGTGAAGATAGGTGATTACAGTAAGGAGCTTTGCGGCGGAACCCATCTCCACACAACCGGCGAAATAGGTCTCTTTAAGATCGTAACAGAAACGGCCTCCTCTGCAGGGGTGAGGAGAATAGAGGCCGTTGCTGGGGAAAACGCCTGGAATCTTATAAGAAAGCAGGAAGAGACCCTTATAGAAGCCTCGGCTTTTCTAAAGGTTCCCCAATCCGAGTTGATCTCGAGGCTTAAGAAGGTGGTTGAGGAGGGCGAGAGGCTGAGGAAGGAGTTCGAATCCCTTAAGGGCAGGATGATGGCCGAAAGGGCAAGGGAGCTTATAGACGGTGTAAGGGAGATAAACGGTATCAGGGTCCTCTCCGTCGAGGTCGGAGAAGCTGGGCCGGATGAGCTGAGGAGGATCTGGGATGATATAAAGACAAAGCTCGGCTCCGGGCTTGCGGTGCTTGGGAGCAGGAGCGACGGTAAGGCCTTTCTCCTCGTCGGTGTTACAAAGGACCTAAGCAAGAGGTTCCATGCCGGAAACATAATAAAGGAGCTTGCCGCCTTTATCGGTGGGGGTGGAGGTGGAAAGCCGGACATGGCCCAGGCAGGAGGAAATAAACCAGAGAACTTGGATGAGGCTTTAAAGAGGGTATTTGAAATCGTAAGTAGCGCATCTTAAGAAGACCCTTACCTGCTTATGCCCTTCTTCTCTAAGACGTTCCTTATCTTTCTCAGCGCCACGCTCTCGATCTGCCTGACGCGTTCCCTTGAGAGGTTGAGCTCCTCGCCCAGTTCTTCGAGTGTTAGTGGATTTTCCCTGAGGATCCTGCTCTCTATTATAAAGCGTTCTCTCTCCTTCAAGGACCCAAGGGCGGTTTCAAGCTCGCTCTTAATCTTTTCCTCCTCCTCTGCCTTGGTTATCATCTCCTCTTGATTCGATACTGCATCCACGAGGAAATCGAGGTGTGTTGACTCCATGTTACCGTTTAACTCCGTATCGAGTGAGAGGTCTTTTCCCCCCATCCTTTGATCCATCTCTACCACGGCTTCGCCGGAAACACCGAGTTCCTCTGCAAGATTTTCGTAATCCTCCGGGCTCGGTTTCTCGTCTGTAATGTCCATCTTGTGTTTCGTCGAGCGGAGCTTGTAGAAGAGCTTCCTCTGCGCCTGTGTGGTCCCAAT